>CAYTSZ010000005.1:2604-7943 GCA_964440635.1 uncultured bacterium | reverse complement strand
CCAAGCTGGCTCTGGGAACCCTTGAGGTAGCCCTGACCGAACCAGCCGCCGGAGCCCAGGGCAATCTGAGATTGTATAATATTATATCCGGTCTTTAGCGGCGATTGATAGGGATCCACGAAGGCAATTAGCCGCTCTCGCTGATAATCTTTCAGAAAAAACACCATCCAGGTTCCTATAAAAACGCATACTACCGTCAGGATTGCAATTCCCTTTTTTGAAATTCTTTTACTTCGCAGATATGGCAGCAGCCCAAACCCGAAAAAGAGAAGCCCGGCCAGCAACAGCAATAATACCGGAATAATCAAAGAACTATCCGATATCAAATCATAGAACGGTGCAAAATAGTCGGGAAAAAGAAGCATGAGAAACATTCCGGAAACTGTACCGGCTCCCAGCGAACAAAGTGCAAGCCCCTCTTTCCAGATACCCAGAATAAAAAACCAACAAACCAGTATGGATAGATATATAAGAGTAGTGCCAGTATCCCCGGACATCAACACCAATCCGGACGGTAAAAGCACTACTGCTGCCATTAAAAAAATCCCGTAATTTTTAGCAATCTTCCCTGCTTCCATTTTCACAGACAGACTACAAAGAGCCATCAGAGTAAAAACTTTCATTATTTCTGAAGCCTGGAAATTAAAAAAACCAAAATTAAGCCAGCTGTGCCCCCCCCTGATAGCGGGAGCAAAGAAAAAAGTTAACAGCAGTAAACCAATTCCCAGCGAATAAAACCACCAGCTCAACTGGTAAAGACGTCGGCGACGAATTGAATTAACCGCAAAAAATACGGCAATTCCTGTAAGAAGCCAGATCGACTGGCGCACTGCAAGGGCGGCGCCAAAGTTACGCCTGCTGGCACTATAGATTAAAAATATGCCAATAACAGACAAGACCAGAGCACAAATCAAAGTCACAAAAGCAGATAGCCTGCGTTTCATGTCAGAGATCACCTTCTTTTATGTCAAAAGGGGCACTATCCCCGGAATTGGACAACTTATTATTGAAATAACCAAGTTGCGTCATTATTTGATAAATCTTCCGGGCACGGGGAGCGGCCACCCCACCGCCCATCCCCGCCTCAATTAAAAAGACCACTACCACATAACGCGGATTATCCCGGGGCGCGGCCGAAACAAACCAGGCATCGGGGGCCGGGGTATCTTCCTGATCATCTCTTTTTATCTTCTGAACAGTTCCGGTCTTACCTATTATATCGGGTCGGACCCGCTGGTAATATTGATTGTGCTGAGCCCAGTAACCCGTCCCTCTTTCAGTGATGGAATCCAGCGTTCCAACAAAAGTTTTCCTGGCTGCGGCTGAAATATCAAATGAATCCTCCGCAGAGGCCTCCGCGTCCATAGCAATACGGGGGGTTATTATTTTACCCGTCAGTATAGACCCCAGAATTTGAGCCTGCTTAATAGGAGTTACCAGGGTATAACCCTGTCCAATAACCGCATTGACTTCATCCCCCCCGGTCCAAACTCCTCTGTATTTTTCTTTTTTCAGTCTGGGGGAAGATAATTGAGAACTTTTTTCTCCGGGTAAATCGATCCCGGTTTTTTCGTTATACTCCAGACGCTTACCAAGCTTTAAAATAGGCTGATATCCAAGTTCACGCACCAGCTTATAAAAATATACATTGCAGGAATGAACCAGAGCATTAATCAGATTCAAGCGTCCATGCCCTTCTTCTTTCCAGCAGCGAAAAGTATGGTCGCCAAGCCTGAACTCACCGGAGCAATAGTATTTCTTGTTTTTTAAAATTCCACGTTTCTCGAGGGCAGCAAGAAAAGGGATAAGTTTGAAGGTGGACCCGGGCGGGAACCGGCCCTGAATTGACCTGTTATAAAGAGGATTACGTTTTGAAGCAAGTAGTTTTTTAACTTTATCGCCTTCGGCCAGCACAAGTTCGGCGGGATCATACGAAGGATGACTGTACAGGGCTCGTATCTTACCGGACGGAATTTCCATAACCACAATCCCGCCTTCGGAATCCGCCTCAAAAGTAGCGGCAATTTCAGATTGAAGTCGGGCATCAATATTTAGAACCACACTTTGCCCCTGCCGGGGCAAAATCGGACCGGGATCTTTAAGTTCCCGGATAAATTCACCGTTTGCCGAGATTTCAATCCAGCGTAATCCATCTCTTCCCTGAAGATGACGGTCATATTGTTTTTCTATACCGGCTTTCCCGATTATATCCCCCTGGGAAAGACCTTCGCGCCGGCGGAGGCGCAGCTCTGCAGGACCAATCTCTCCGGTGTAACCAATAACGGGCGCCATTTCCCTGGAATAACGATAAACACGTTTGGGTAAAACTCTGAGTTCCAGTCCCGGAAACTGGGAAGAATTTTCTTCAAACCAGATCTTTTGTTCATCCTTCAGGCCCCTCATTATGTAACGCCGGCGGGGATCTTTTAACCGCTTTCGGAGTTTCACTTGCTCAATATTAAGACCCCGGGCAAGCCGTTGAATCTGATAATCAGAGAACTGATTAATACGTTCTTTTTTTAATAGATGTGGAACAGGTTCATCCGCGGCCAGCAATCTACCTGCCGCGTCCTTAATAACACCTCTACTAGCAGGGATAATATCATGTTTTATTCGATTCATTTCGCTCAATTTTTGGAAACTCTGCCCACGGAAAATTTGGAAATAAAAAATTCTTCCAAAAACAAGAACCAGAAAACAAAAGAAAAATATAAAAAGAGGAAATAGACGGCGGGTTAATTCGAATTTGTCAGCGTCAACAGGCTGATACATCAGTACTGTCGCCTCAAGGTAGCCCGCTTTCTAAATAACATTAAAATCAGCACGGCACAGCAAAAGGAAACCAATAAAGATAGCGGGGAAGGAAAAACCAGGGCGCTGGCCCCCAGAATTACCAGAACCCCACGGGTGATAAAAACAATCAAGCCATAGAAGAAAAGACCCAGAATCTGCACCGGCGGAGATCGCCAGTCAACGGTTCGCTCGGAAACTTGAAAAAGAAACAAAGCCAATCCCATCCCGGCCAGCAGAGTACCTGCATAGTATCCATGCATTGCTTCCGACAGTAGGCCTGAGATAAGAGCAGCGGATAAAAGGAATGGTGTGCTCAATTTCCTGAAAAAGAATAAAAGGACCGGAAGAAAAATCAGCAAATATCCTCCTATACCGGCAAATTCCAGCAGCCAGTCGACAACATAAATACTCAGCACAGAGATTAGTTCAATCATTGGTTCTCAACACCCACAGTAAGCCGGGAAAATCCCGGTAAGCCCGGGGAGAAACTATGAGATTTTTTCCCGGTCCGATGGTGGATTTATTTTCGCTTGCCTTCACCTGACCGACAATCAAGCCCGGTGGCGCTATCGAACTGGAGGTGGCAGTCTTCACCCTGGCCCCTTCAGCGACGGATATTATTTGAGGAAAATCAGTTATAACAAGACGATCGTAGCCTTTACCCCGCAGAACAAACTGACGGGCGGGCACTCCTTCGATTTCAACACCTATTTTAAACCGGGGATCATCGACAAGGATGACATTACTACTTTGTTTTTTCACGCTATCAATTTTACCTCTTAAAATCCAACTGTCCCCCTGATTTTCCAGGACCGGATATCCGGGTTGAAGCCCACTCCCATAACCCCGGTTTAAAACGGCGGTTCTCTCCCAGCCCCCAAGATTCCTGTTTAATACTTCGGTGGAAACCAGATGACCAGCGGGGGATTGGGGCAGCCCGAGATGGCCACGCAATCGTTTGTTTTCCGCCCGGATCAAGCTCATTTTTTTCTTGACCAGCTCCAACTGCGCCTCTTTCTTTTCTAACTCTTCCAGACGTAAAAGGAGACGGTCCCTACTGCGGAAACTATTTTTAATTGCAGCAACAGTCTCCACCATTGTTCCATACACTTGATGAATATAGTAAAACCCCGGTTGCAAATAACGCGCCGGAGAAAACCCCCAGGTAACCTGCAGGGCAAGCAGGGTAAACACAAGCATAAAGTAAAGGCCGTAAAACAGATAATCCTTGCGTTTCAAGTCATTAAACCGGCTAAGGCTTCTAAGCTAACCGCCGGTCAACCAGCCTCCTTTGCGCTGTATTCGGTATAAAAAAAGTCAAAATCCTTCCTGGTTTTCTACTTCCGCCCGGCGCAGTTCCTCCAGATACATACCGGTACCTCGAACCACGCAGGTCAACGGATCCTCGGTGATCGTAACCGGCAAACCTGTGTTTTCTGCCAACAACTTATCAACGCCACGTAACTTGGCTCCTCCTCCGGTCACGATTATACCCCGATCAGTGATATCAGCTGAAAGTTCCGGTGGTGTTTCCTCAAGCGTCTCCTTGACGCTATTTATTATTATATCCATGGGTCCGGCCAGAGCTTCCCGTATTTCATCTCCACTGATAGAAAGTGTTTTCGGCAAACCGGAGGTCAAATCTCTACCTTTTATTTCATATTTCCTCTTGTCATTTTCCTGATCTTCAAAGACCGAACCAATTTCAAACTTCACCTCTTCGGCGGTGCGCTCCCCGATCATCAGGTTATAAGTTTCCCGCAGATGATTGGCGATAGCGACATCCATTTCGTCACCACCCACTCTGGCCGAACGGGCGACAACCATTCCACCCATGGAAATCACGGCAACTTCCGTAGTTCCCCCGCCAATATCCACAACCATGTTACCAGCCGGTTCGTAAACCGGCATTTCGGCTCCGATTGCGGCGGCCAGGGGTTCTTCTATTATATGAATCTCCCTGGCTCCGGCATGCTCGGCTGATTCCATAACAGCCCTTTTTTCGACTTCCGTAACGCCATAAGGAACACCGATCACCATCCGGGGGCTAACAAATTTTCTTCTTTTGTGAACTTTATCTATAAAATAGCGGATCATCTTTTCGGTAACATCAAAGTCTGCTATAACCCCGTCACGAAGGGGACGAACCGCTCTGATTTTTTCCGGTGTTCGGCCGACCATGTTCTTGGCTTTATTACCAACGGCAAGAACACGTCCGCTATCATCATCGATAGCAACAATTGACGGTTCACGCAAAACCACTCCTTGCCCTTTTACAAATACAAGTGTGTTCGCAGTTCCTAAATCAATTCCCATATCATTGGAAAAAAGACTATACAGATAATTAAATGGTTGGAACAAAAGAATCAGCTCCTTTTAAATTTCAGTTCATATCTTCCAGTAATTTTTCAATTTTTCGTGGATAATTGTCTTTTTCTTTCAAACCTTCAAGTATTTTTCTGGCCTGCTCTTTGCGGCCAATTTTAAGCAGATATTCAGCATACAAAAGCTGATATCTCATCTTATTACGCCAGTTTTGTTTGCCT
>CAYTSZ010000005.1:0-2504 GCA_964440635.1 uncultured bacterium | reverse complement strand
ATATTCAGCATACAAAAGCTGATATCTCATCTTATTACGCCAGTTTTGTTTGCCTTTTATCAACCTGAAGGCTCTATTATACTCTCCTATCGCCAGATTGTAGCGTATTTTTGCTCGACGATAATTATTTTTCAAAAGCTTGTTTTTTCTTTCATAAAAATCTAGATTCTGCCCCACTCGAGAAAGTATTTCACCGGCTTCCGCCAGATCACCTTTCGCTCGGCGAGCCATAAGCGCCCGGGCTTTATTAAGCAGTAACACGGGGTCCTTGATTGAGTTGCCAAGTGACTCAAAATAATCAAGTGCGGTTTCATAATCCGAAGACTCATAATGAATATTGGCCAGCAGGGCAATTAACTGCGGTGATCGATAGCCCTTTTCATAGGCACTAAGAGCCATTTTTCGAGAACGAAGGCTATAGGTATGTCTGAGGTCAAAGTCATAAGTTCTGCCCAGCTGATAATACAAATAGGCACTGTAAAAATAATCTCTGGGCTGCAGTTGCCAGGATGGGTGGGCAATTATCTTCCGGTAAAAACTCAATCCTTCTTCCATCAATAATCTCAGTTCTTTTTCTTTAACGTCCGTATCCAGCAGCTGATTTCTTGATAAATGGTAAACATGCCTCCCGCTGCGCAGAAGCAAAGGACCATTGAAGGGTTGTTTGAGAAGTTCTTGCTTGTATTCCTCAAATGCTTCGGCACTTGCCTCACGGACCATATTCTCGCGGCGACTGTGGTGTCGAATTATCAGGGTCAGCGTTATAAAAAACAACACCAGTAATACAATTTTTAAAACTCTGGGCCGAGCGGAAAACCACGCATTTACTTCCTGGAAACGACGCATCAACTACCAAACCCAATAAATAACATCAGAAAATGTCATTCGCATTTAATTTTTCCCGACTCTTTCAGGTTCTACTTTTAACTCCACATCAGCCTGCTTGCGGCGCCATTTTAACCATCTTTCAATAAAATCTTCCGATTTTTCCCTGGCCAGAAATTGCCTCAACTGGCGGCGGTCTTCGGAGGTCAACTGCCCGGTTTGACCCGGGCGTGTCCCCCCGGAATAAAAAATATGATATCCAAATCTCGAACGGACCGGGGCGCTCAATTCACCAGATTCCAATCCGGCCAGGCTGGCACTGATGTGCGGTTCAACCACAAAACCATCGCTTAGTTCATCCTGATAAACATTTCTGTTTTGTTCACTCAACAAATAAACAAATCTCACCGGGAACCAACCATATTCGCCCCTGTTTCTGGCGGCCGATCCACTGTAAAAAGTTGCTTTTTTACGAAGCATAGAAAGAGAATTATCCGCGGATTTAATCTCTTCATATAAAGATTGTGCTACTGCTTTTGCTTTTTTCCAGTGAGTGTCAGAAAGAAGCCTGTTTTCTATCTCCTCTTTTACCTCGGGCAGAGTTTTTTTCTGACCAACTTCAGTTTCTCGAACAAAATATAAATAATACCCCTCTTTTCCCCTGACCAGTTCGCTAATATTCCCGGGCTCGGTTCCAAAAACAGCAGAGGCCTGGGATGGATTGAGTTCCTTTCGATAAACCCAGCCCAGCAATCCGCCCTGACTGGCGGTTTGAGTATCCTGGGAATATTCTTGGGCAAAACGAGCGAATTCATCTTCACTGTCAGCACGCCGCCTGATATAGTCGACATGGCGACGCACCTGCTTCAGGTACTTGCCGCGGTCTTTACTTTCGGCCGGTGGTTCTTCAAAAAATATTACCCGCACATTCGCTCGGGGCGGAGCGAGAAATTGATTGCTGCGGGAAAGATAATAATTCCGTATCCGTTCATCCGAAATATAGGTGGCGGGCTCAATGTAAATCCCGTACAGGTCTAATTCTTTAAATCCAGAGCGGATTAATTCGTTGGCCTCGGTGTCAGTTAAATCTACTTTAGACTGTAACCAACCATAAAACCGCATGGTTTCAATGCGGTTTTTTTCTGCCTCTTCCAGCTTACGGCGGCGGATAGGATTAACTCGCTCTATAAAATTCTGGTAGCGACGGGCATCAAACTTTCCCTCCTCATTGCGAAATTCGGGGCGGGCCATGAACCACTGTCTTATCTCTTCGGGACGGGCCTGGGCACCTTCAGTTTCAACCAACTGATTGATTAGAACTTTATCCACAATACGGTCAAAGGCTCGGCGACGCTGCTCGACGCGCTCCTCTTCAGTAATGGGACCTGTATGTCTCTCACGAATCTGACGTAACTCGCGCTGGTATTCTTCCATTTCGACTCTCTGTCCATCAACAGTAGCAACAAACCTATCCCGGCCGGGGTTTCCTAAAATTCCCATTCCCCAGGCCGCAAAAATTGTTGATCCGAAAGCTATCACAGCCAGCCAGATGAAAGCTTTCATATTTTCTCGCATCCAGTTCATTACGACATTTCCTCCTTATATTATTCCGTTTTGAAACAAATTTTATATTCTGATTATATAAATTCACATACTCAGTAGTTTACAGCGTTCGAAAG
>CAYTSZ010000004.1:0-30679 GCA_964440635.1 uncultured bacterium | reverse complement strand
AATTATCTGCTCGGACACAAAGGCAATTTACACCATTCTACAAGACGTAACCTGATAAACCGCTGGAAGGTTCTATGTAGCCGTTTTATTGACTTTGATTTATATCTTTCTATGATACTATCCTCTCAAGCGGCCGCGTAATAAATTTGATACAATTGATTAGTGTTTATTTGCGGATTATGTTTTATTCAAACAACTGATCGTTTAAGAAGATTACTACAGCCTGGAGGAAGAATTATGCAGATTGAGGAACAGATACAAGTTTATAATTCCCTGAGCGGAGAAATGGAAGAGTTTGAGCCTATCCGTCCGGGGAAAGTTTTTATGTATGTGTGCGGGGTGACTGTTTATGACGAGTGCCATATAGGACATGCGCGCGTGTATGTCGTCTTTGATGTGATCCGTCGTTATCTTCAGGATTGTGGGTATGACGTAACCTATATTCAAAACTTCACCGATATTGATGACAAGATAATTGATCGTGCCGATGAGGAAGAGAGAGATTATTCCGAGGTGGCCAGTGAATATACGGCGAAATATTTTGAAGTTATGGATCGTCTGAATATTCAGCGGGCTAATTTTTATCCGACGGTTAGTGGTCATATCGGTGAAATAATTGAATTTGTCAAAGATTTAATTGAAAAAGATTATGCCTATGAAGTGGAGGGGGATGTATATTTTTCGGTTGAAAAATTTGAAGGCTATGGAGATTTATCCGGCCAGGATATTGAAGAGATGAAAGAGGGAAGCCGGATTGAAGTGGACAGCCGAAAAAAATCTGCGCTTGATTTTGCTCTCTGGAAATCTTCTCCGCCAGAAAAACCCGGCTGGGACAGCCCATGGGGCAGGGGTAGGCCGGGCTGGCATATTGAATGTTCTGTTATGAGCCAGTGTCACCTTGCCGCAAGTCTTGATATCCACGGTGGCGGGAGGGATTTGATATTTCCCCATCATGAGAATGAACGGGCCCAGTCAGAAGCACACAGCAACCAGCCGCTGGCCCGTTACTGGCTGCATAACGGGTTTGTTACAATTGATGAGGAAAAGATGAGCAAATCTCTGGGAAATTTTTATACGCTGCGTGAACTTTACGAAAAGTATGATCCCCGGGTTATCAGATATTTTATCCTCAGCCGTCAGTATCGCAGCCCGATCAACTTTTCTTTTGACCGCCTTGATGAGGCCGCCAGTGCTCTTGAGGGGCTGCGCAATCTTTACCGCCGTTTGAAAGTGGCCGAAAGCTGGGCTGGCGGGAGCGGCGTGGAGGAGTTTGAGACACCCGCTCTGGAAACTGTAAAAAAGCAGTTCAAAGAATCTATGAATAATGATTTCAACACAGCCGGAGCGCTGGGAACTCTGCAGAAATGGGCCGGAAAATGGAATAAGGTTCTATCGCAGTTAGAGGGTAAAGACAGGTTGCATCGAAATGTTTTGCGTTCCATAAGTTTTGCCCGCGGCTGGCTGGAAAAGAGTCTCCGGGATATCCTCGGCCTATCTCTTGAAGCAGAGTCCGTTTCGCAATCAGCCGGCAGGGAAAACGAACTTGTTGAACTGATGCTTGAATTTAGAAAATGGGCCCGAGAAAATGATAATTATGAGTTAGCGGATAAAATCAGGGATTCTCTTGCGGGGGCTGGAATTGAAATTCAGGATACTCCCCGGGGAACCCGGTGGGAGTGGTCTCGTGGTTGAAAAAATAGCAGGACGCAATTCGGTTCTGGAAGCGGCCAAGGTTTACGGTTCCAGTATTGATAATATTTTTATCGCGGCCGGCAGCAGTGGTGATCGGCTGGAAGAAATCAGGCGGCTGGCCGGTAAAAAAAGTATTACCTGTCAGGAAATTTCAAAAAACGAACTGGACAGGATGGTTGCCAAAAACCAGGGAGTGGTGGCAGTAATAGAAAAGTTACAAACGCTCGGTTTTAATGAGCTGCTTGCCCGTCCTTCCAACGGTCCATACCGCCGGCTTATTTTGCTGGACCAGGTGCAGGATCCGGTTAACCTGGGGAAAATAATGAGAACTGCTCTTTTCTTTGGAGTTGACGGGATAATAAAAACCAGCCATGCGACGGCACCGTTGAGTTCGACAGTGATTAAAGTTTCGGCCGGAGCGGCAGTACGTATGCCGGTGGCAAAAGTGACCAACCTCCGGCGGGCGATAGAAAAACTTAAAGAAGAAAGATTCTGGATCGCCGGTGCGGTGATGGACGGGGACTGTCGCCCCGAAGAAGTGGATACCGAGCGCAATCTGGCCTTTATTGTCGGCCATGAGGGAAAGGGACTGCGTCGTTTGACCCGGGAAAACTGTGATTATCTGGTCACCATTCCGGGTAGCGGTAAATTTGATTCTTTGAATGTCGGCGTGGCAGCCGGAATTTTATCCTATATGTTTCAGCCCGATGTCTGAACGTAGCGCCACCCAACGTGATTTTGAGGCTTTTATGAAAGCCGTGAGCCGTAAAATATATCCTGACTCTTCGCTGGAAATAGAGGATCCGCTTTCCCCGCCGCGCTGGCAGGAACTTGGCTGGCGGGTGGGCTGGATTATTGAAGAGGGATATACGGGACTTCAGTGGTGGGTCACCTCCGAGGAGGGTTTCGAAGAGCTGACGGGTAATCTGGGTGAGGATAATCAACAAAAGACCCAGATGTTTGTTAACTGGTATGTGAAACGTTTAAAACAGTTAGGGCGCAAACTGGGTGTTCCCGTCCGACTTGAATCTGTCCGCTGGAGGCGAATAGATTTTCGTGCGATTTCGGACCGCCCCCGTCTGGCTGAAAAAGATTGGTGGCAGGTGGGTGTTAGCGGAGATTTAGATCAAAGCTGGCAGGTATTGTTGCCCGACCGGTTTATGGTCCTTTTTGATGAGGAAAAAGAGGTCGTGAAACAGGCCCGGTTGCCCTGGAAGTTTTCCAAACTCTGGGAACAACTTTCTGAATCCTGCCGGACTAAATTGCTGCGGAAGATAGGCACCCATCGAGGTTCTCTTAATCATCTCGCCGGTTTGATTGCTGCCGGGACATTGAAACGCGAGGATGTTCTGGAGTATTTACCGGCTAACCCCCGGTCTGAACTGGAAGAACTTCTTGCCGGGCGGAAGGAAAAACTTGTCGATCAGAATAAAAAGGTGCGCCGCCAGACAGAAAAGAAATGGAAGGAAGACGCCGAAGTTTTTCTGGCCAAACAGGTCGGAGGCTGGCTGGAGGAAGGTGCTCTGAGCGGTGAGGGCTGGGAGAGCTGCAGCCGGGAATGGGAAAAATACAGGCTTGGTTTATTGCAAAAAAAATATTCTACAGAAAAATGGAAAAAAATGTGGCAGTCTTTATCCGCCGCCGATATCCAGCAGCTCGTCCCCCGGCTGGATTTTCGCTCGCTGGTTGTTTCCTTTGCCGGACTGGAGGCTCATGTCCGGGCTGAAATCAGCGAAGCTTTACCCCAGGAAAAAAGAAAACAGTTCCTCAGGACCAGTGAAGGCAGTCACCCACCTGAAAACATTTTTGGAGGCCGCCAGAAAATTTACCGGCAGGGCAAAAAAATACTTAAAAAATCAGATATTGAAATAGAGGGAAACTGGGAGGTTTAGAGGCAGTCGCTGAATTTTTTTTGAATTAATCCCGCTGTTTATTTATCCAACTGATCAACCGGTCGTGCATTAACTGATTGGAAGCAACTATATTCTGGCCGTGGAGCCAGTCGTCTCCGCCATCCATGTCCGTTACTTTCCCCCCCGCGCAGCGAACAATAAGAGCCCCGGCGGCCACATCCCAGGGGCTCAGGTTGAACTCCCAGAACCCGTCAAAAACTCCTTCTGCCACCATGCACAGGTCATGAACCGCCGATCCGCCCCGGCGGATCCCCTGGACGTGTTCGATGATCGAGGTAAACACGGGCAGGTTGTAGCGCTGGTTTTCTGTGCGCATGTCGGCAAATCCGGTCGCCAGAAGCGAATTTAAAGGTTCCTTGTTTGAAGAGACAGTAATTACTTCCCCGTTGCAGTAAGCTTCTTCTCCCCTGCGGGCACTGTAAAAACTGTCCAGCACCGGGAAATAGGTATAGGCCGCAATTATTTCTTCATCCGCCTCCAGACCGACGGAGATGCCAAAGAAAGGGTGATGGTGGACGTAGTTGGTAGTTCCGTCCAGAGGGTCAATTATCCAGCGCCGCCCGCTTTTGCCCTCCCGGCTGGTTTCCTCTTCGGCTAAGATACCATCATCGGGATATTTTTGTTCCAGTGCCGCGACCAGTTTTCTTTCACTTTCACGATCAACCCTGGTGACAAGATCAATTCTGCTCTTATGATCGCTGACAGCGGGGTTGATTTCTTGTTGATTTTCAAGTTGGAATTTACCAACATCTGTTAGCAATTTTTTAAACCATGCATCTTCGGTCATAAAGAATCGTCCTTTTTTCTATATTTTAAAAATCAGGAGATGGACAAATTAAAACCATAACAATCTTGGTTTTATCTGGGTAAAACTGTTTCCGTTACAGAGGTATGATGTTTCATTCGCGGAATTATACATGTTCGAAGGTCCCGGATGGACCTGTATTCGGACATGTATACCTCGGAAGTGGGCAAGGAGGCCCACGAGAATGAGTGAATGAAATATCATGACTCTGTAGCTACCCACACTTTTTTCACGAAATATTTATTAATTTCAAACCGTGTTCGCCATTACTTCTTCCAGTGTTGTTATTCCCTGTTTTACTTTTTTAAATCCGTCTTCAAGCAGAGTGGTGAAACCCTGCTGGCGTCCACGGGCTTCCATCTGTTGAATTGATTCCCGCTCAAAGATCCCTTCCCGGATGTTGTCATCGATTTCCAGAACCTCGAAAAGCCCGGTCCTTCCTTTGAAACCATCCTCGCATTTATCGCAGCCCACCGGCTCGTAAAAAGTAAAATCAGAAAATTTCTCGGGATCAAGATCAAATTTGTTAAAAATCTCCTCGGGTGCTCCGGATTCTTGTTTGCAGTTGTCACATAGAGTCCTTATAAGCCGTTGGGCGAGAACCACGGAAAGTCCGGCGGAGATAAGATAGGGTTCGATCCCCATGTTCAAAAGCCTGTTTACAGTTTCTGCCGCGCCGTTGGTATGGAGGGTGGAGAGCACCAGGTGGCCGGTCATGGCCGCTTCTGTTGCTATTTCTCCGGTGTCTTTATCCCGTATTTCACCGACCATTATAATGTCGGGGTCCTGGCGGAGAAAACTTTTTAAAGCGTCGGCAAAACCGACACCTTCTTCTTCCTCGCCACTGCAGGAAACCTGGCATACACCTTCCAGTTGGGCTTCCACGGGATCTTCCGCCGTGGTAATTGAAATTGCTTCGTCGTTGCGTTCCTCTATAGCCGAGTAGAGGGTGGTTGTTTTACCGCTTCCGGTCGGCCCGGTTATAAGGGCCATTCCCGTCGGTTGATTAAGCCCTTTGCGCAAAACCTTCAGGTCTCTTTCGCTGAATCCCATAACATCCAGGGGAATAGTTCCCTCGTCGAGGTCGATGCTGCGAAGAACAATTTTTTCACCCCGGAGGATCGGGAGAACCGAAACCCGGTATTCTATGTTCCGGTCGTATACCAGGCTGTATCCGATCCGTGCGTCCCGGGGCATAATATCGGCCCGCGGGTGCTGGCCGGCCGCCAGCAAAATCCGGCCGTTAATTACAGGGGCAAAAGACCGGGGAAACTCCCACATGGTTTTCAATCGTCCGTCGCGGCGGATGCGAATCCGGTATCGGTCTTCAAAAGGTTCAAAATGAATATCACTGGCTCCGCCGTCCATGATCTCGTTTATGATTTCCTGGACCAGCAGCAACACAGGCGTTTCGTGCAGTACAGTGTTAAAAACAGCGTCATCGCTCTGCCAGTTGTCCTTGAGGTTGAGCAGTGAGAGAACTTCTTTTTTAAGTTTATCCACCGGTTCAAAAAAGAAGCCTTTCTCCTCGAAGGAAGGTTCGTATCCTTCCTCGCCGAGCCCTACCAGATTTTTTTCAAAGGAAAGTTTGAAGGAATATTCGTGGCCGACAAAAGGCTGTACCTCGCAGCCGGTGCGCGCGGAGACAATCTTTTTGGTTTCTTCATCGGCTGGATTAAGCATAACCAGCCGAATTTTGTTGTCCTTTTTATTGATGGGCAAAACCATCTTTTCGCGCATAAAAGAAGCCGGGATTAAACGGGAGTATTCTATTTTCTGTTGTTTATCCCAGTCGATGTAATTGGGATCAAAAGCTTCGTAACCTGTAATTTCTTCCAGATACCCGCGCATCTCAAAATCATCGACAAGTTTTTTGTCAATGAGCAGATAGGCGAGGGTGCGGTCGGACTCAGATTTCATTTTCATCAAATCGTTGATCTGTTCGTCGCTGAATTTCTCCAGGTTGCTAATAAGAGAAAAAAGTTTATCGTCGACCTCATCAACTGTCATAGATGTGGCTCCTTTACACGCTATAAAGTTATATTAACAGCTTTAATTTCTTTCTTCGGGAAAAATGAGTGGGTGATAAATAAAAATCCCAACCCACAAAACCCTTCAAAAATCATCAATTAGATTGTACATTATATACGCTGTTTGAGAACAGCAAAGTTTTTAGCCAGTTCAATCAGTTCCCGGCTAAAAAAATATTGAAAACGCCAAAATGCCGGCGTAGCTCAGTTGGCAGAGCGGGGCTCTTGTAAAGCTCAGGTCGTCGGTTCGAATCCGGCCGCCGGCTTAATTATAGTTAAAAGTTACAAGTCACAGGTTGCAAGTTATAACTCAATAAAACCCAGAACCGACGACCGGGGAGTCTGAGGGGTTAACCGAAAACAATTCTGTTTACTTATTTTACTGGAACGGTTAGAATATCTGTTCCTTAATTATTGATACCCGGAGGGGTAGCAAAGTCTGGTCAAATGCAGCAGACTGTAAATCTGCCGGCGGATCGCCTTCGGAGGTTCGAATCCTCCCCCCTCCACCATTTTTTCTTTCCTTTTTTTCACCTTTAACTTCAACACTTCGAAAATTTTCGAAGTGTCTAAGTGTATTCTGATATTTTGCTGGTTATTTTTTTCTGTTAGTTGCGGGAGATAATACTGCCCGGTGGATGTTGACGCGGGTATTTCCATTTGCTACCATCGATTTTGCCTTGATTAAAGTCTCGGCGGATAATAGTGGAAAGAAATTTGATCACCTGAATCTCGCAGATCATTTCGTGAGAAGGAGAAAAAACCATGGTAAGTTACAAAGAACTTGGACTGGTAAATACAACTGAAATGTTTGAAAAAGCGGTGGATGGGGGATATGCGATTCCCGCTTATAACTTTAACAATATGGAACAGCTTCAGGCGATAATACTTGCCTGCAGTGAGACACAATCACCTCTTATACTGCAGGTGTCATCCGGCGCGCGCGACTATGCGAATCAGACACTTCTTCGTTATATGGCCGAAGGTGCGGTCCAGTATGCAGAGGATCTCGGTGAAAAACACGGGGGAATGATTCCTATCTCACTGCATCTGGACCACGGGGATACTTTTGAGTTGTGCAAAAGCTGTATTGACAGCGGATTTTCCTCGGTCATGATTGACGGTTCGCAGCACCCTTATGATAAAAATGTGGAACTTACCGCAGAGGTTGTTGAATACGCCCACAAGCATAATGTAACCGTGGAAGGGGAACTCGGGGTGCTGGCCGGGATAGAGGATGATGTGGTGGCGGAAGAATCCACCTATACCGAGCCGGAGGAGGTTGAGGATTTCGTCTCTAAAACAGACGTGGATTCCCTGGCTATTTCCATAGGTACTTCCCACGGAGCCAACAAGTTTACGCCCGAGCAGTGCACGAGAAACGAGGAAGGTGAGCTTGTTCCCCCGCCGCTGCGGTTTGATATACTGGAAGAAATTGAAGAGCGTCTGCCGGGTTTTCCGATAGTCCTTCACGGTTCTTCCAGCGTGCCAAAGGAACTGGTCAAAAAAATAAACAGATACGGCGGCAGATTAGAGGATGCGATTGGAATTCCGGAGGATCAGTTGAGAAAAGCTGCCGAATCTGCTGTCTGCAAGATAAATATTGATTCCGACGGCCGGCTGGCGATGACTGCTGCGATACGAGAAACGCTGGCAGAAAAACAGGAAATTTTTGATCCCAGGAAATACCTCGGTCCCGCCCGCGAGGCTCTTAAAGAACTCTACAAGCATAAGATAGAAAATGTGCTTGGCTCAGTAAATAAAGCCTGAAGCGAGGTGAAAGTATGGCGCACTCGCATGAACTGGTAGGGAAGAAACTGGGGTTTTCTATTTTTTTAAACCTTTTTATTACAGTAATACAGGTGGCTGGAGGTCTATTTTCCGGCAGTCTTGCTCTCCTTTCGGATGCCCTTCATAATTTCATCGATACTTTTTCCCTTGTTACCAGCTTTATTGCTCATAAATTATCTGCCCGTGAACATACCCTGCAAAAAACATTTGGTTATAAACGGGCAGAAATCCTGGTTGCCCTATTTAATGCCGGTTTTTTAATACTGGCCACTTTCTTTCTTTTAAAAGAAGCCGCCCAGCGTCTGTTTGAGCCGGCGGTTGTTGATAGTCGGGTTGTTTTTCTGGTCGCTGGCCTGGGATTGCTGGCCAATTCCTTCAGCGTATTCTTGCTTAAAAGCCATACCGGTGAAAATATGAATGTACGCTCGGCATTTTTTCATCTTTTTGCAGATGCCCTGGTTTCCCTGGCCGTGGTCCTTGGTGCGGTTAGCATGTATTTGTGGGGAATATACAGGATGGATGCGATTTTGAGTTTGACTATCGGAGTTTATATTATTCGGGAGGGCTACAAAATAGTAAAAGATGCTGTAAATATTTTGATGCAGTATGTCCCCGAGGATATTGAAATTACAGAGATCAAGGCGGATATAGAGGACTTAAGTGGAGTTAAAAATATTCATCACGTACATGTCTGGGCCATGACTGAGAATGATATTCATCTGGAGGCGCATGTCGGGACGCAAAAAAACTTTAAATTAAGTGAAACATGTTTGCTGCAGAAAAAAATAGAAAAATCACTTGCGGAAAAACACTATATAAATCATATCACTTTGCAGTTTGAATACGACCGGTGCGACAATGCCCGACTTATCAGCACTTCCTCTCACGAATAGTTTTCGGTTATAATTAATTATTGCAGGATTCCACTTTTCTTCCCCCCGTTTGTATGGTGATCATTAAAAAAAAGAAATATATGGATTGGGCTTTGCTTTTCCCCAAAAGTAGGGTATAGTTAATGCGTTGTAAGAAATTTTTCTTAGTAATAGGCAAGTTGTAATTTTGTAATTACGGTTGCTGAAATTAAGAAGTATCTTTTTTTAAGGAGGTAACCGTGATGGCTACAGGTACCGTTAAGTGGTTCAATGGTGACAAAGGTTTTGGTTTCATTGAACAGGAAATCGGAGAAGATGTCTTTGTGCATTTTTCCGAGATTCAGGTAGACGGCTTCAAAACCCTCGACGAGGGCGCCGAAGTTGAATTTGAGCTGGAAGAAACTGAGAAGGGTCTTTCCGCGACAAATGTCAAACCCGTCTAAATAAGTCTGCGAATAACAGACCCAAACATAGCTCCCGTCCTTAATTGGATGGGAGTTTTTTTGTTTTCAGGAGGGAAAAGATTGAAAATGGTGAATTATTTATTATCCTATTTGATGTTTGAGTTTAAATGTTTTTAAATTTTATCTGGTGACAGGAGTGAACTGCCGGTGAATTTTTTTTCTAAGAAGGAATCGGAAACACGGCAGGCTTTATGTAACCATGCCGAAGCCGTAAATGAGACACTGAAATTGTTTAAAAAAATGATGTTTGCGTTTTTGAACGGCAAGAAAAAAGAATACCGGGATCTTGCTTTCGCAATCCATGAGACCGAACATCACGCCGATGAAATTCGTCGTAAGGTAGAAATACAAATATTTGAAGGGGCGTTCATGCCGGTTTTTCGTGAGGATTATATTATGCTGGCTGAACTCACGGATTCGATAGCCGACCGGGCTGAGTATTGTTCTGATTTTGTTACTCTCCAGAATCCCTTTATTCCTGGTGAGTTTATCGATGATTTTAAAGAGTTGATTATTGAGACTGCTGTTACTTTTCGACCCCTTAATGATTTGATTAAACCGGAGAACATGGACGATCCTAAACGCGCTCGTGAGCTTGTTAATAAAATAGGAACTTTCGAGCAGGCAGTTGACAAATTGGAATGGGATTTAATTAAGGATATTTTCGAAACGGATTCCCTGGGACTTCCTCAAAAGATTCATCTGCGAAATCTAATTAATCTGATTGCCGGTATTGCCGACAAAGTCGAAGATGCTTCGGACCGTGTTTTGATAATCATGGCTAAAAAGAGCGTTTGATTTGTCTGGTAATGAGACAGTGTTTAATAAAAGAATATTAATGGATGAGATAAGATGTTTATAATAAATTTCATAAAAATGTTAGGGGGGGGTTACCTCGGCTGGGGAATAGGTGCCAATGACGGCGCAAATATAATAGGCCCCCATGTAGGTTCGAACCTTCTCAGTTATCGTTTCTGTATAACTTTGCTCTGTGTATTTATTATTCTTGGTTCGGTTATTTCGGGCCAGTCGATGGTTGAAGATGTTGGTAAAATTATGCCCGGCGGAGAAACTTTGCAACAGTATTCGGACTGGAGCCTGGTTGATCTTGCCGTTCTGGTGACTGTTGCTGGCGCACTGGCGGTTAATATAGCTACTTATCTTGGGATACCGACATCTACCTCCCAGGGAGCAATTGGTGCTTTTTTTGGTCTTTCTATCACGTTGGGAATAAAAAATAATTTATTTATGGAACTGCCGCCCTGGGGAGTATTTGGGAAAATGTTAGGCAGTTGGATAATCAGCCCTTTTTTAGCGGGATTACTGGGTTTTATGTTACAAAAATGGGGGAGTAAATTATTTAGCAAGCTGGTCACGAATGAACGAATTTTCAACAGAATTATTATAGTTTTGCTTGTTTCAGCCGGGGCTTATGGCGCTTATATCCTGGGCGCCACCCACGCCGGGATTGCAGTTGCTCCTTTTTATACCGCGGGGATGTTTAAAAATTGGTGGGGTATCTCTCCGGCAACCTGGGCGGTAATGTTTGGTGGGTTTTCAATTGCGCTTGGTTCTTTTACATATGCAAAAAATGTTATCTACAGCGTTGGAACCAAGATAACCACCCTGGATCCGTTTTCTGCCTTTAGTACTGTGATTGCGATGTCTATCTGTCTGAATGTTTTTAAAGAGTTTGGTGTCCCGGTTTCGTCTTCGCAGGCAATTGTGGGTGCAGTGACCGGAGTTGGGTTAACACGTGGGACCCGTGCCGTATCGTTTTCCACACTGCGTAGAATAGCAATCGGCTGGCTGGCCACCCCGGTTTTTCCTGCCCTTGTCACCGGCATTATGTATACGGTAATTACCTATCTTTTTTATTAGATCCGTAAATTAAATCCATTTGTTTTTTGTTCGGGGGTATATATATGTGTGGCGAAAACTGTTATAATATTCCCACCAAGTAAATCAAAGGAGGAAAAATAATGAATAGTTTAAAAACAACATTACTGCTTACCGCTCTGACTGTCATGTTCATGGTTTTTGGTCAGATCCTGGCCGGGCAGGGCGGAATGCTGATGGCGCTGGTTTTTGCTGCCGGTTTAAATTTTGGAATGTACCGGTTCGGTGATAAGATTGTTCTTAAACGTTATCGGGCAAGTGAACTAAGCGAGCAGGAGGCTCCCCGGCTGCACAGGATAGTTAACAACTTATCCGAGAAAGCTAATATCCCCAAACCAAGGATTTATCGTATACCCGAGAGTACGCCAAATGCTTTTGCAACCGGGCGTAATCCCAAACATTCATCCGTAGCTGTAACCGACGGGTTGCTTGAGATAATGAATGACGAGGAACTGGAAGGTGTTCTGGCGCATGAAATCAGCCATATAATTAACCGTGACACCTTAATCAGCGTTATTGCCGCCACTCTTGCCGGTGCGATAGCTTTTCTGGCTACCATGGCTCGCTGGGGGATGTTGTTTGCCGGTGGTCGGGATCGTCGGAATAATTTTGTGGTTATTTTGGTAATGTCAATAGTTGCTCCTCTGGCGGCGACCGTTGTTCAGCTTGCCATTTCCCGCAGCCGCGAGTTTAAAGCGGATGAATGGGCAGGCAAGCTCACAGGCCGTCCGCTTGCTCTGGCATCCGCACTCAAAAGACTGGAACGGTCGGTTCAGCAAAAACCGATGGAGTCGGGCAACCCTCAGACAGCTCATCTGTTTATTGTTAACCCGTTTACCGCCAGTAAAATGGCAAAACTGTTCAGCACCCACCCCCCGGTTGAGGACCGGGTTCGGGCCCTGGAGAAAATGAAAACTGGTTAGAATTTTACTGAGTGAAGAAGGGAAAAAGTGACAAAGAGGGGAAGAACGGAGGAGGGGAGGCAGGGAAGAGATGTAGAAGTGACGAAGGGGATTCGAAGGCTGAGTCGTGATTAAGTGATTAGGTGACTGCGTAATGAGGTGAATTTCAACGGCAATGACGGCTTTTTTGATTGTCATTCCGGCCTCTGACGCACACGGATGTGCTAATGCTGCGAACACAAGGATGTGTAAGAACAGTGCGAGCCGGAATCCAGTGGTTTTGACTTATATGGTTTCAACTGTTAACTATAAATTGTATTCAAGTTTACCGGGAATTTACTTGACTGTTTGTGGGGGATTCTCAATAATTTCTTTGCGCTGACTGAGTAAGTTATTTTTTTGTCTGGAAGTGAAGATTATGTCTCTGGCTATTTATCCCGGTAGTTTTGATCCGATTACAAATGGGCATGTGGATTTGATTAAGCGGGCGGATAATATTTTTGATCGGGTTGAAGTCGCTGTCGCCGATAATATGCAGAAAGATGCCCTCCTTACAGTTGAAGAGAGAATGACGCTTATACGCGAAGTTATTGGTGACTGGAAAGATGTGGAGGTTAATCATTTTGACGGGTTGCTGGTTGATTTTGTCAGCAGCCGCCAGGCTAATGTGATTCTTCGCGGTTTGCGTGCTGTCTCCGATTTTGAATATGAATTTCAGATGTCGATGATGAACAAGAGACTGGCTTCAAAGATCGAAACCGTATACATGATGACCGGTGAGGACTACAGTTTTGTAAGCAGTTCCACGGTAAAAGAAGTCGCTCGCCTCGGAGGAGATATAAGCAGCATTGTGCCTGGCCCGGTGGAGGATAAATTAAAAGAGAAATATCCAGAATAATACCGGTTCAAGAGCTGATTTTTTAGATACACTGAACGAGTTTTATAAAAAGTAGACTAATAATTAGAGAGGGGATATTTTAAATGAATTTTGCCGGACAGATAAAAGAAAAAGCCAGACAGGTACAGGGCAAATTAATTTTACCGGAGGGGGATGACCCCCGGATGATTGAAGCCGCCCGGCAGATAGCGGCCGAGGGATTGGCGGATAAAATATTTATACTTAATACCGAGCAAAAATTCAGCGAAAGTCAGATTGAAATACTTGATCCAGCGACAGACAAAAATTGCGAGGAGCTGGCCCACAGGCTTGCAAATCGTGTGGAGAATGTTTCTTTGCTGGAAGCGGAGAGACTGGTTAAAAAGCCCCTTTACTATGCAGCCGGCCAGGTTGCAATGGGCAAAGTGGATGCCATGGTTGCCGGCGCAAAAAATTCTACTGCCGATGTGTTAAGATCAGCGTTAAGGCTTATTGGAGTGCGCCAGGGCTCTTCGGTGGTCTCCAGCAGTTTCTTGATGGAACTTGAGAATCAAAATTTCGGTCAAGAAGGGAAACTGCTTTTTACAGATGCTGGCGTAGTTCCCGATCCTGACTTTGAGCAACTGGCTGACATAGCTGCCGATGCGGTTGGACTTTATGAGAACCTTATTGGTGAGTGCGAGCCGAGGGTGGCGTTTTTGTCTTTTTCCACAAAGGGTAGTGCCGATCACCCGATGGTGGAAAAAATGCAAAAAGCTGCCAGCCGTTTTAAAACAAAAAATCCCGCTATTACTTCCGACGGAGAATTGCAGGGGGATGCTGCACTTGTTCCTTCCGTTACCGAGCGCAAAGCTCCTGGCAGCCCTGTTGGCGGCAAGGCTAACATCCTTGTCTTTCCAGATTTGGATGCTGCCAATATTAGCTATAAACTTGTTCAGAGACTTGCCGGTGCGGGTGCATATGGTCCGCTTTTGCAGGGTCTTGCCGGGGCCGTTAATGATTTAAGCCGTGGTTGTAGTGTGGATGACATAGTAACTGTAAGTGCAATAACACTGGTTCAGGGTAAAAGCTGACCAGCCGGGTCCCTTCAAACTTTTTCGTTTTGTTCGAAACCTTGACTGTGTAGTGCTTTTCTGGATATAATAATTGCTTTGTATATCATTGTCGTAAGGGGCTTTTCGGAATGGGAATTAACATAGAGTCTTTGTTGAAGAAAATAGGCAATAAGTTTCATATTGAGGAACTGTATGACAGCGAAGAATACGGACTCGATATTGAGCGCGCCCGTCTGGTTTCCGGTCTGGAAGTTAGTGGTGAGTTACATCATGTCGGCGACGGAATTATTCGTCTCCGGGGGACTTACGGGGTTAAACTTGAAATTGACTGCAGTCGTTGTCTCGAGCCTGAAACCGGGTCCCGTTTCAAAGACATTAAAGGTGTTTTTGTTCCTCCGGAATATGAAGCTGAGGTTGATATGGAGGGAGACGAATACCGGGCAGAGTATCAAGAAAACAGTCTTTCCCTCTGGGATATACTAAGACAGGATATTTTACTCACTATACCCATGCAGCCGCTTTGCAGGGATGATTGCAGGGGGTTGTGTCCGGTATGCGGGCAGGATTTAAATGAAAAAGATTGCGGACATGAAACTGAATCTATTGATCCCCGGCTTGAGGCCCTGAAAGATATTGAAATAGAAGAATAAATAAGATTTAAATCAAACTGGAGGAATTGAAAATGGCTGTTCCAAAACAAAGAACGTCGAAGTCCAAGAAACACAGCAGGTTTGCTCAGTGGAAAAAAATGAATAACCCCAGTTTTAGTGACTGCAGTAACTGTGGCAGTGCCAAACAACCCCACAGGGTATGCATGGAATGTGGTTTTTATAAAGGCCGCCAGGTTATTGACGTTGGCTAACAACGCTAAGGACGTTATTTGTTATGCCTGAAAATAGTATTGCAGTTGATATTATGGGAGGGGATAATGCTCCCGAATCAATAATAGAAGGGGTGAGGCAGGCTCTGATTGAGTATGATTCGCATCTTTTGCTGGCCGGCCCGTCAAAGTTAATTGAGTCGGAGCTTAAAAACAACTCTTCCTACCGCGGCAGTTATCAAATAGTGCCTTCGACCCAAACGGTGGAGATGCATGAGGATCCTATTCATGCCGTGCGGAGGAAAAAAAATTCATCCCTGATGCTGGCCGTAGATGCCGTTAAACAGGGTGACGCCCAGGTGCTGGTCAGTGCCGGTAATACAGGTGCTGTGATGGTTGCCACCAAACTGAAATGGGGTGTACAGACCCGGGTGGAGCGCCCGGCTATTGCCACTCTTATCCCCACTCTGGATGAGGATTACACTATTTTAATAGATGTGGGAGCAAATGTTGATTGTACGCCGAAACATCTGGTTCAGTTTGGGCTTATGGGGGCTGTTTATTCTGAATTAATTCTGGGGAAAGAAAATCCTTCCGTGGCATTGTTGAACCTCGGGGAGGAAGTTTTAAAAGGTAACGAACTTACAAAAGAAGCTTTTGATCTTTTTGAAGAACAACCTTTTAATTTCATGGGAAATGTAGAAGGCAATCAGATAAACGATGGAGTTGCAGATGTTATAGTCTGTGACGGTTTTGTGGGGAATGTGGTATTAAAATTATCTGAAGGGCTGGCCGATACATTGTTTGGATTTATTGAGCAGAGTATTTATCAGTCCTTTCAGACCCGTCTGGGTGGCTGGCTTTTGAAACCTGTATTTAAAAATTTATTAAGAATAATTGACCCCTCCGAGGTTGGAGGTGCCCCTCTTCTGGGTTTGAATGGGGGCTGTATTATTGCTCACGGGAGCAGCACCCCGAAGGCAATCAAAAATGCAATACGCCGTGCGCGGTTGTTTATCCGTGAGGACTGCAATTCGCTGATAGGTGAGCGAATGCAAACACTAAATTTTCCGGAGGATGACAATGACTTATAATCCCGTTATAACAGGAACCGGTTCCTATGTGCCGGAGAAAATACTTACCAACAAAGAACTTGAAGAAATGGTGGATACTTCTGATGAATGGATAAGAACCCGCAGCGGTATCGAGGAAAGACGAATAGCGGCAGATGACCAGGCGGCTTCCGACCTGGGAACAGAGGCCGGACGTGCGGCTTTGAAAGATGCTGAAATTTCCCCGGATGCAGTAGAACTTGTTATATGTGCCACTGCAACTCCGGATATGGCCTTCCCGTCCACAGCCTGTGCGATCCAGGATAACCTCGGGCTTTCGGGGGCGGCGGCTTTTGATATCTCCGCGGCCTGCAGCGGTTTTATATATGCCCTTTCGGTTGCCCACAGTCAGATTAAAGCGGGGGTTGTGGAAAATGTTCTTATTGTTACCACCGAGGTTCTCTCCCGGTATTTAAACTGGGAGGATAGAACCACCTGTGTACTCTTTGGCGACGGTGCTTCTGCAGTTGTACTGAGTAACCGTCCGGGTATTGAGGTGGGGAGTATAGATTCTATCTATATTAAAGCTGACGGTGAAAAAAGAGATATATTGACCCTGCCGGCCGGTGGTTCTGCAAACAAGTTGACCCCGAAATATATTAAACAAAGAAAACATCTTCTTACAATGGAAGGTAAGGCCGTCTACAAAGTGGCTGTGCGTAAAATGTGTTCGGCTGCCTGGCGGGCTATAAAACGTGCTCAGTTGGAACCTGAAGAGATAGACTGGGTGATCTGCCATCAGGCAAATCTGCGTATAATTGATGCAGTCAGAAAACGTCTTAAGCTTCCCCAGGAAAGAATGATTGTTAATCTGCAAAAATATGGAAACACTTCGGCTGCCACAATTGGTCTTGCCCTTGATGAAGCGATAAAAGATGGGCGTATTAAAGCCGGCGACCGGGTAGTTTTTGTTGCCCTCGGGGCAGGTATCACCTGGGGAGCCAGCGTGGTTACAATGCCCGAAGAGAACTGAATTAAATAAAAGAAGGAAGGATAAAAATGAGTCTCGCAACTGTTTTTCCCGGCCAGGGTTCACAATACCAGGGGATGGGATTGGATTTCATAGAGAATGATCGTGAATGGTTTGAATCAATTGAGCAGAAACTCTCTTTCCCTTTGCGGAAATTGATAGAGGAAGGACCGGCTGAGAAACTGGCCCGGACAAAGTATACACAGCCGGTTATTTTTACCGTTTCACATCTTATCTACAGGTATATGTGTCGCAATGGATTCGCAGCCGATTATTTTGCCGGGCACAGTCTTGGTGAATACAATGCTCTTGTGGCGGCGGGGTGGGTTTCTTTTGAAGATCTTCTCCCGGCGGTTGTGGCTCGTGGACAGGCAATGGATGAAGTCGCCGAAGAATTAGACGGGGGTATGGCTGCCGTTTTAAAACTTGAACCTGAACCTTTAAAAGAACTTTGTGCTCAAATAACTGCTGATGATTCTGTAGAAGGGAAAGTTGAGGTCGCCCTGCTTAATTCCCCCGGACAATCTGTTGTTTCCGGTTCGTCTGCTGCTATAGAGGCTGTGGTGGAAAAAGCACGTGATGCGGGGGCATTAAAAGCAGTTGCTCTGGATGTCTCGGGCCCCTGGCACAGCAGTTATATGGAACCGGCCCGGCAGAAATTAAAAAATATCCTGGCCGGGATTGACTGGAAAGTAGGGAAACCATATTTTGCCAATGCAACTGGTGAAATTGTGGATAGCGGGACCCCGGAAAAACATTTGTTAGACCAGATGGTTAATCCTGTTTTATGGGGCGATTCTGTGCAAAACATGCTGGAAGCTGGCGTGGATAGTTTTGTAGAGGTTGGTCCCGGTAAAGTTCTGTCGGGTCTGATCAAGCGCTGCAGTCGTAAAAGTGACACAAAACCGGAAATATTTAAAACAGATAATATTGAGCAGACAGAAAACTGGTTAAAGGAGGTTCAATGATATGCCTGAAATATCAAAGCAGAATGTTATTGTGACTGGTGGTGCCCGCGGAATAGGCCGGGCAATAGTTGAAAAGTTTGTCGCGGAAGGTGCGAATATAGCTATACTTGATCTTGATCGGGATAGTATTGAACAAACAATAGATGAAATTGAAGAAAAGATAAAACCATCCGGTGAGCTTTCAGCTCTGGAAGCCGATGTGTCTGACCCGGATTCAGTCGATGAGGCAATATCGGGATGGGTTGATGAAAACGAAACTGTGCATACACTTGTAAACAATGCCGGTATTACCCGGGACGGACTTTTGATGCGACAGAAATTTGAAGATTGGAAAAGTGTACTGGAAGTAAATCTGGATGGCGCTTATAATTGTACTAAATCAGTTATAAGGCCGATGATGCGCAACCGGTGGGGCAGGATAATTATGATTTCCTCGGTAATAGGCCTTCGTGGTAATGCCGGGCAGACTAATTATGCCGCTTCAAAAGCCGGGGTAATTGGTTTTTGTAAATCGGTCGCCCAGGAACTTGGTTCACGCAGTATAACCTGCAACGCAGTTGCTCCGGGTTTTATCAGGACTGAAATGACAGAAGAACTTCCTGATAAGGTCAAAGATGATGTTTTGTCCTCTACTCCCGCAGGCCGTCTTGGCGAACCGGCGGAAGTCGCCGATTGTGTCCTGTTTTTAGCAGGTGAACAATCCGGGTTTATAACCGGCGAAGTAATTCGCGTCGATGGCGGTATGGCCATGTGAATTGTTCCCCTGAGATCCGTGCGGATGGGGGGCTATTAATGCTATTGAACCGGATTTTTCGGTGAAAATTTTATTTTTTTATCGACTGGAGATATGTTTGAGCAATAAAATTCTTTGCGTAACCGGAAACAATTAGTAAACTAAATGGACTTTAAGATGATTTTTTTGAGTTATTAAAAAGTTTATGGTTATTACAATTTTTTTTGGAGGTGTTTCGTCATGGCAGTAAAAGATGACGTGATTGAGATTATTGAGGACCAACTTGGTGTGGATGCTTCGCAGATTACTGAGGATGCTTCTTTCACCGAAGATTTAGGAGCCGATTCGCTGGATCTGGCAGAATTGGTTATGGCTTTTGAAGAGGATTTCGATATTGAGATTTCCGAAGAAGCTGCCGAACAGATTGGAACTGTAGGAGAAGCTGTGGAACAGATTGAAGCGCAGCTTTAATTCATAACTTGTCGGAAGAGAGATAACTATGTCTAAATCAGAAGTGGTAATTACCGGAATGGGAGTAGTAGCTCCCAATGGTATTGGATTGGAAAATTTTTGGACCGGAATCACCGAAGGCCGCAGTGGAGTGAGTCACCTCGATAGGTTTGATGCCGAGGATTTTACCTCCCAGATTGCGGCTACGGTAGATGATTATGAACCGTCCGATCATTTTGGACGTAAAGAGCAAAGACGACTTGACACTTTTGTTCAATACGGTATTGTTGCTGCCCGTGAGGCGGTTAAAAATGCCGGGTTCAATATAGATAATCCTGAATTTGAATCAGAAAGAGCCGGTGTGGTTATCGGTTCGGGGATTGGTGGGATTGGTACAATTGAAAAGCAGCACAAGCGGCTTTTGGATCGTGGTCCCCGTCGAATTTCTCCTTATTTAATTCCTAAACTTTTGATTAACATAGTGGCCGGTCAGGTTGCAATTGAATTTGATTGCCAGGGGCCCAACCAGGCCCTGGTTACAGCCTGCGCGACCGGTACTCATTCGATCGGTGACGCAATGCGTTTCCTCAACAATGGGGAAGCGGATGTAATGTTGGCCGGCGGATCCGAAGCGGGAGTTACCCCGCTCGGATTTGGCGGTTTTTGCGCAATAAAAGCGCTTTCCACCCGCAACGATGAACCCGAGCGGGCTTCGCGTCCTTTTGATGCCGAGCGCGATGGTTTTGTCATGGGCGAGGGAGCCGGTGTGCTTGTTCTGGAGACGCGTGAACACGCTGAAAAACGGGGCGCTGAAATTTATGCCGAAGTTGCCGGTTTTGGACAGAGTTGCGATGCCCATCACATCACTGCTCCCCGGGAAGACGGCAAGGGTGCAATCAGCAGTATGAGACTTGCGCTTAAAGACGCAGGGCTTCAGCCAGAAGAAGTTCAGTATGTTAATGCCCACGGAACTTCAACTCTGTTCAATGATAAGTCCGAAACAAAAGCTATTCGAGAGGTATTCGGAACTCATGCGGATGATTTGCTGGTCAGTTCCATTAAATCCACTACCGGTCATTTGCTGGGAGCCGCCGGCGCGGTGGAAGCAATAGCTTCTGCACTTGCTATCCGGCGGGGAGTGGTTCCGCCTACTGTTAACTACGAAAATCCGGATCCGGACTGTGATCTTTACTATGTTCCCAATAAGAAAGAATCGGCAGAGGTCAATGCTGTGATTTCTAACAACTTCGGTTTTGGCGGCCACAACGCCACTCTTGTCCTGAGAAAAGCACGGTAGTTTCGGCAGTGAAATATATTGTGTGTCGGAATCACTTATGGGATTGTGTTCGGGAGTCATTTTTTGCTGGTTCTGATTATTAATGGCTGACCTTACTGATTCTGAACAGCAACTGCTGGATAATCTGGCCGCCGAGTTTGATCTTCCCTGTAATGCGAATAAGGAATGTTATCTGGCGGCTTTCACCCACCGCAGTTATGCGAACGAAAATAACCTCGATTATGATAACGAGAGGCTGGAATTTCTGGGGGATGCCGTGCTGGAGTTCATTAGTTGTAATTATCTTTACGGCCGATTTTCAGAAGAACGAGAAGGACGTCTTTCCCAAATAAAAAGTGCGGCAGTAAATACTACGGCTCTATCCCGTATCGCTCGCGAGTTGAATCTGGATCGGTTTTTGCGGTTGGGACGGGGAGAATCGCAGGCCCAGCGGGGAAACGAAAGGGAACTTGCGGACGTTCTTGAGGCCTTCATCGCTGCTATTTTTCTTACCTGTGGTTATGAAACAGTCCAGGAGTTTATACTTCCCCACCTGATAGAGGGAGTGGAAATTTATCTGGAAGAGGGCAGCAAAAATTATAAAGGACTGCTGTTGGAATACGTCCAGCGTCGTGATAATTTGCATCCAGTGTATGAGGTAGTGAATGTTACCGGCCCCCATCATGCCCCCTCACACGAGGTTGCCGTAAAGATTGCCGGGGAGGTATATGGACGTGGAGAGGGAGCCAATAAGAAAGCAGCCGAGCAGGCCGCCGCCCGTGAAGCTTTAAATAAATTAAAAAAAGAAAAGATAGAGTCTTTTTCCTGAGCTATTTCTTGCATCTTTCTAGAGCGGTCTTTGTTTTTTTATCTGTTACTGAAGGGGACTCATAAATGAAATTTAGAATAACTGTTCCGGTTTTGCTGATGATAATATTCTCCCATCCTCTTCTTTTCGCATCTGAAGGGAGTGATTTTCCCTCAGACCAGTGGAATTTTTCCGTCTATCACGGTGAATATGCAGCCAGTCGCCTGGGAGAACTTGCCGCCGGCGAAACCCCCAATTATATTGATGAATACTTAACTGTCATTGCTCTTGCAAAACGGGTTTATAACTGGAACGATAATCTTCATTTTGAATTAGAGGGTCAGTTAGGCCGCGGCTCACGGGATCCCCACCACAATGAATATAACATTGCTCTGGCCGCTCGCTGGACCAGTTTTCCCTGGAATGATTATCTGCCGACAAGTTGTGCCATTGGAGAAGGACTTTCTTATGCCTCTGAATATCCACCGGACGAAAGAAATAAAGAGGATCGTTCGAGGTTGCTGAATTATCTTTATTTTGAATTAGAGATAGTTCCACCGTTGGCTTCGAAATTTAGTATTTTTGGTCGTGTACATCACCGCTCGGGCATAGGTGGTCTTTTTGATGATGTTCATGGGGGATCAAATATGCTGGCCCTGGGTCTTCGTTATAAATTATAGTTATTTTCCAACAGCTTAAGTTCGGGTAAAATTTAGTGAATTGCTGGGAAAATATTATTTTTCGCTGTGGCTTGTATTTTATGCCCGGCCCGAGTTTCTGAAATATTGTGTACATCTTTATTTTCTGGGAGCTGATCTGTCATTGATGTTTGGTTTTTCAACCCGTCCTCTCTCGAAGGTTATTTGCGGGTGCCAGGCTCCAAGTCATATACTCATCGTGCCTATCTGATCTCGGCTTTGCTGGCCGGCGGTAGAGTTAAACACCCCCTGTGCAGCGAAGATACCAATGCTACCCGTGAGCTGTTGAAGGGGTTTAATTGTAACGTCAAAGAAATCGAATCGGGTTATCGGATTGAAAAAAAAGAGGGTTTACAAATTTCAGGTGAATTCTTCCAGGTTGGAGAGAGTGGCACCCTGCTCAGGTTTTTAATTCCAATATGCACGGTCTGCGAGGGTTCGGGGGAGCTTCGAATCGAGGGAAGTGGCAGTTTGAAAGAGCGGAGCAATAAAATAATTATCGATTCGCTTCAGAAAAACGATTTTAAGATTGAAGCTACCGGTCCGGAAAAAACTGTTCCGCTGATCTGCTATCCGGGTCAATCTCTGCCTGAAAAACCAATAAGTGTGGCCGCCCATACAACCAGTCAGTTTCTCTCCGGCTGGCTACTTGCCCTCGCCGCGGTTGGGGGAGGCGAAATCGAACTTTCAACCCCACTGGTGAGTGCGCCTTATGTTGATATGACCTGTCGGGTGCTCGCGGAAGCCGGTGCGCAGGTGAATCAATCCTCGCCGGGCCGCTATAGTGTGGACGCTTCTGGTAGTAGAGAACTTAATTATTTAATCCCCGCTGATTACAGTTCGGCGGCATTTTTCGTTGTTGGAGCCTCTCTTACTAACAGCAGCGTTGTCCTTCAGGGACTTGATCCTGATGACGTGCAGGGGGACCGTCGAATTGTTGATATTATTTCTGATCTGGGTGGGAATGTGAAATGGACTGCGGACGGTCTTGCAATCAGCGGCCCTTTCAAACCCGCCGGGTTTGAAGTTGATGCCGCCGACTGTCCCGACCTGGTTCCTGTGCTTGCCGTTCTTGCTTCTCGGGCCAGCGGACCGGTTAAGTTGTTCAATATAGAACATCTTGCAAACAAGGAAAGCGATCGAATCAACATGACCTGCCGGGAACTCAAAAAAATCGGACTGGATATCCGGCCTGGAAGCGATTGCATTGAAATAAATCCTCAGAACTCAAAGTTTCATTCCGGAGAAGTAATCCTGAAAGCCCACAATGACCACCGCCTGGCGATGGCTTTTAGTATCCTGGGATTATGTCGGGGAAATATAACCGTACAGGGAGCGCAGTGTGTAGCTAAATCATACCCGGAGTTCTATGAGGATCTGCTTGGTTTTGGAGCCACTTTCGAAAAAGTAAACTAACCCGGCTCAAAACCCAGAGGGTTCCCTACCGCCGTCATTCCGGCCCCCGAGCCGGAATCCAGAGGTTCTACTGCCGCCGTCATTCCGGCCTCTGAGCTGGAATCCAGAGGTTTCACCCCCGCCGTCATCCCGGCCCCCGAGCCGGAATCCAGAGGCTCCGCCCCTGCCGTCATTCCGGCCCCCGAGCCGGAATCCAGAGGCTCCGCCCCTGCCGTCATTCCGGCCCCCGAGCCGGAATCCAGAGGGTCTGGGTGATGGTTTTGTGTTAAGCTGTTGAACCAAAAAAACTTTGGCTCGCAGATAAACGCAGATGAACGCAGATAAAACATGAAAGCGAAAACAGAGAAGAGGGTTAAGAAGTTGTATAACTAAATTAAAAATATTATTGATTTGGATTTTGAATTTAATCTGCGTATATCTGCGTCAATCTGCGAGCTAAAAAGGTTTTAAAAAATAAATTCTTGACATTGGATTACAGAATGCTTTATACTGAAACAGATGGTTAACAAAACAGCGATGGGAAGATGCTTATGAAGAACCAGAAAATTAGAATTCCCCTAACTAACCAACCAACCAACCAACCAACCAACATATAGTCTGTATTCCTTCTTTTTTAAAAGTTTTGCTGCTCCGCTGGAATTTCTGCATATCTGGAGTGTCGGGATTATGCGCTTAGAAAAAAGTGGCCGGTGTAAATGAACGAAGAGATTGTCTACCGGCCCGACCCGGAGGGGACAAAAAAATTAACCTGGACGGCAAAGTTTTTAATAGCAGTTCTGTTGGGCACAACTGTTGGTTGGATCGCGCCGGAGATGGGCAAGAGAATTCTTCAATCTCAGCAGGATGGTGCATTTCTCACTGTCCGGAAAAATTCGATAGAAGGTCGCCTGCTTTTAAACAAGAATTATTTTTTTGAAGTTAAAAGGCAGCTTGAGCAGGCAGAAGAATCAATAAGACTTATGATGTATGTATTTCGTATTAACACAGAAAACGGGGGACGTGATCCGGCCCTCCAGCTTGCGAACGTTCTTAGAGAAAAAGCGTCCAGCGGGGTGGACGTGAAAGTTATTCTCTCTTCAACCAAACAATCTTCCCATATACGTCAAACCAATATCGAAACGGCCCGGTACCTATCCGCGGGTGGAGTTAAAACAAAAGTTGAATTGATTCCCGACCGCATTCACGCCAAGTTTGTTTTAATTGATGAAAGCAGGATGTTCATATCCAATCACAACTGGACCTGGTCGTCACTGCTGTTTAACGAGGAAGCGGCAGTGTATTTTGAAGGTCGGGGAATACAAAAAGAGGTAGCCGCAAGAACCCGAGAGGTTTTCCGGCGGGTGTTTGCAGGATGATGAAAAATCAAAAATTGGTTCTGGCGTTGTTGATAATTTCTTTTGTTTTTCTCGGTGCCTGGGCCAATTCCGGCGGGTTAAATACTGTTCGGCGGTTTGAGTTTTACCTGGGTGATCCTGTCGGTCAGGAACTGATTGATTTATTTGGCGAAGCCAGTGAGACAATTTATGTTGGGATGTATTACTACATGACACCCCGGGCGGTAGCGGTAAAAGATGTGACAGATGCACTGATAGAGGCAAGTGAAAGAGGAGTGGAGGTTAATGTTGGGCTGGAAAGCAGGGCTGATGTGCCGGGCTGGTCAAGCCAGGCGTTTGGCAGACTGAAAGAAGCGGGGGTTAATGTTCGCTATTACGAAGACGATACAATTCAGCATCTAAAGGCGGCCGTAATAGATGAGCACTATGTATTTGTGGGTTCACAAAATCTTTCGTATTCAGCCCTTGTCGGTCAAAATTGGGAGTCGGGTGTGATATTTGCGTCGCCTGTAATAGCAAAAAAAATGGAAAAATATCTTAAGAACCAACAATAAGGGATGTGTTTGACTTGGGGTTTGCAGCAAGGAAATTTATTTTAGCATTTTGGATAGTATTGTTATGTTTTGTAGTAGCAGTGGGGAGTAGTTTTTTGATGGGGTTTAGTTGCCCGGAGGGCACCGTGTATGATTCTTACTTTGGAAATTGTGTTCCGAAAGAAGAAGTAGAAGAAGGCGAAGAAGATTATACTTCCCCTACATCGGGCGGTGGAGGCAGGAAGTGTGGCTCTGTGTGGATAAGTCCTTCAAACGGGGTGCTTGCTAATTCCACAGTTGAGTTTTCGTATAATGTTGCTTCAGACAGTGAGAATGCCACTGGAAATTTCACAAGAAATTTTGGTTCCCCGGCGAAGGATGTAACGGTTGATGGCGGAGAGGCGGCAGTATACTGTGACGGTGAGGAAAAAGAGGTTGAAATAAAAACAAAAGTTGATGTGGTAGCGTTGGAGCCGCCGATAAACGGGCCGGGGAGTGGGTTCACCGGAAATGTGTTAAAATACAGTGCGACAACGAACCCCGCCGAATATGAAAACAGTATTTACTGGAAAGTTGACGGAAGCAAAAAAGGGCGGGGTAAAACTTTAAATTATAGATTTAACAGTGGCGGAGCCCGTTTAATCGAAGCATATTTAAAAATGCATGGAGAAGAAGGTCCTAAAATTAGCAAATGGGTGAATATAATTGTAATAAAAGTTAATTATGTCCCTCCGGAAGAAGATATGTATAAGGGAAGGACATACAGGTTTGGCTATGAGATCAGGGACGGTTCCGGGGAATTACTTTCGGATCCGGATGCGTCGGGGGAGTTTGAGTGGTTTGCGTCAAAACCCGGGAGTAACGTGAGGGTTGTCGGGCCTTCGGTAGAGATTACATATGGAGGATTGACCAGGGTGGTTGAACTTGTAACCGCCGCCGGGGTAAAACAGGCGCGCTATACGGTTGAAGTTGAAGGTCCGTTTGAGCTGGCTACCGGCGCGGTGGGTGAGTTTGGATATAAGATAATAGAGACGGCCACCGGTTCAGTTTTGAAGGAGGGGGATTATAGTTGGACGGCCGAGGGAGTTGCGCTCGGTTCGGTTAAAGCTTATGGCGATCCGGTGACATTCGATTATCACGGGTCGCCCCAGAGATGTATACCGTTTAAAGGGGTGAAAATCATAGGACTCAAGGGTATAGAAGGACCGGATTTTGCCGGACCGGGAGAAGAGGTGACGTTAAAAGCCGTGACCTATCCTGTCGAGGATTACGGTGAGGTAAAATGGAGGATAATATCGGGAGGAAGCGGTGAAATAAGCGGACATGAGATAGTGATGGCGATGAGTTCGGGAGAAAACATTGCGGTGGAAGCCTGGATGGAAGGGGCGGAAGAATATAAATTAACCCATGAGATAGCGTTAAAAGGAGATGCTTGGGCGAAAGTAATAAGTGGGCCTGATGCGATAGAAAAAGGGACTGCGGCGGGTTATGTGTATGAAGTATACAAGAAAGGTGCGGGGAAAATACTAACAGGGAAGGTAAAATACAAAGGGACAACAGCGGGGAGAGCTCTGCGGACGTTGAAGACGGTCACGGTGGACGGGGAAGAAGTAAAAGTGCAGAAGAATATAGATGTGGTAAAGTTTATGGGAGTGGATAAACAAGCGGTGGTGTATGGGACGTTGACGCCTCTTCAGGGCAGGACATATCCGGCGGGTTATGAGGGCAGGATAAAATGGTATATGGAGGGCGTGAAGAAAGCTGAAGGGCGAGAGATGAAAACATATTTCCCCGCAGCGGGCAGCTATGAGGTAACGGGGTGGATAAATCTAAGGGAAGATCTGGGTGTGATGGGAGGCAAAAAGACGGTCAAAGTTGATGTGGTGAAGATAAATAAGATAGGAGGCCCGTCATATTTGCCGCTGGGAATAAGTGATACGCTGTGGATAAAGACGTTTCCGGAAGGATACGCAGAAAATGCTCTGTGGACGACTAATGCCGGCGGTGAGGAGACCGGATGGTATATAGATATAGCGGGCGTGAAAAATGAGGAGGATGAGCTTGCGGAGCAGAACTACCGGGTGAGGCTGGCGATTAATGGGATGCTGGGCCCGGAGTTAAACAAGACGGTTCAGCCGTTTGAGGTTCTGGAGGTAATTATCCCGACTGCGGCGCCGGAGTATCCGCTTGTAATAGATTCGAAGTATCGTGCAATGCCGCGAACATTGTTTGAGGTGCGCACTGAACCTTCGGTTTCGGAGCTGGGCGAAGATAAGTTGAAAGTTGATTGGTATCTTAAGTTGACTTATGATGAAGGAAATTACACGAATATAGATGATGAAGTAGATGACAACGGGAAGTATCGTTTTCCTAAAGATGAGGGTGAAATAATCACAGTAAATGGAAGTAGATACTTGCTGCTGGTGGAGCACGGAGCCGGGGAGGCAAACGGAATCAAAGAATGGTCGCGTGTAATGGGGGCGGAGGATATCTACGTTAACGCGGCCGTGTCAGTTTCCGGAAGCGACAGCTTCACCGTAATCGGTGATGGCTTCGAGATTAAGGGGATAAATCCGACGGGTGATACTATACAGGATCAAGTTGATGGTTCGGATAATAGTGTGAATCATCGAGAAAGAGGTCGCATGGCGATGGTCTGGAAGGAGAGTTCCCTCCAGGGACGTCCTGAGCAATTCACTGGTTGTGAATTTATCGTGGTTGAGGACGGTGATGATTTCTGGGATTGTAGTGATGCAGATCCCAATGACCCGAATTTTCCGCTTCGTGCTCCCGATAACGGGTGGGGCCTAACACAGTTGACTGACCCCAAACCCACGAGACTACAGGTGTGGAACTGGGTTGAGAATCTGGAGGAGGGAATTGAACGGTTCGATGGAAATTATGATGATACGTTGGAGAATGTGGAGGGGTGGTATGGATATTGGGAAAATCCTCCAGATGCTCCTGATTATATTCCAAGCATAACAACTTGGGAATGGTCCCCAAATAATGTTGATGATAATTATTTGGCTCGAACGGATGCTCAAATTCAGGATATACAAGAACTTTATCAAAATGGTATTCTTACGGATCGGGTAGACGACCAATGGCCGGACGGGACGTTTGAGACGCGTGATACCCGTGAAGATAACCGGGAACAAGCTGAATTGGACGGAAAAGTGGTATCAAGAGTATTGAATATGCAAGGTTATTTACAATTTAACGCAGGAGCCACCTTCCCGGCGATTGTGGATGAATTTGGAATCATTCGACGCAGAATTGCTCCCGGGACCTGGGATAACGTGACGGGATATGCACAACTGTATGACAATCAACCATGGGAGTAAACCGATGAAGAAAAAATACAGATATATCTTTAGTTTGTTGGGGATTGGATTACTACTTGTCGGATTAGTTTGGTGGTTTTATCCGAGGTATAAGCCAACGGCATACGTGGGTGTGCGGGAGGTAGCTCGGACGGGTTCAAGGACTAAATATAAATTTCCGTCTTATATTGTGAAGGTTGACCTTAAAGCAGGAACGGTTGTTGACACGTTTCCTTTGTCCGAAAATGTTCCGATCATACGAGATATTGCGGTGGATTGGAAACGTCAAAAATTATATGCGGTGGGTGACCCGAATACTGATTATGAACATTTAAAAACTACCTCAGGCATCGACATGTATGATCTTAAAACTCAAAAAATGATTGATCGGATTGATTTCAAGACGGATCGAGCCCGAATCCGACATATTCGCTTTAATCCCACATATGATTATTTGTTTGTGGATAATCCGCTGTCAAAAGATGATCGTCCAGCCGGTGAAAAACAAAAGATGACCTGGGTTCTTAATCCTGTCTCGGGAAGATTAATTTTTACAACGGAAGCGAGGATATCTTATAGAGATTATTACTCTTTAAATGGTCAATTTAAATATTATTTTTGGCCAGCAATGAAATTTAAATCCCTTAATGATGTGGAGCAGGGAAAACTAATATTTTCATATCAACAAGAATCTAAATTAGTGGAAATCGAAGGTTATGAGAGACTCAAAAAAGTTGGCGGTTGGCAACCAGATCCTGAAGGAAAGTATGAAACCGATCCGTATGTATTAGATTATCCTCAGGTCTGGGGACAAAATCCTCTTGAGTTTTATAAGAGGGAGACGTTAGAAAAAATTGGGACTCTGGATATGGAAGGAGAAAACGAAGAAATGACAGGAGGCGCAGCCGGTTGGCGAGAAACTGTAACCAAAGATAATAAATATTTGGTGTCTACTGTTTCTATCCGTGAACCCGGTTCTAATAAACGTCCAGAGCAGTATTTAAAAGTGATTGATCTGGAGAATTACGAGGTTCTCCACACTATTTATCTTGGCCCTCTCATTACAAATGTTGACGCGTATTGATTGATATTGAAAGGTATTCAACTATAACGTTTTGACTTGTTTTTGTATACTCGGAGCATTATTAGATATTCGCTGAGAGAGTATGTGTTCGGCTATTGGCATCACGTCTATACTCGCGGTTCGCTTTATTTGTATTTTCTCCTTTAAGTTTAAGCTGGAGCTGGAAGAGCATACTATAGTGAAAAATTTAAATATTGAGGTAGGGGAGAGATTTTCAACCAGAGTTGCCGGTCCCTCTGTTGTGCCGAAAAACCCGCATCCCAAGCCGGAATACAGATGTATAATAGAATGTATAAATCCGGCGGGGGATACTCAGGTGGTGGTTGATAAGAAAAAAGAATATGCCGCGACCAACGTAATGGAAAACCAGGAAGTGATGTTGGGTGCTCCTTCGTGTACGATGGAGTTAACCGTGATAGGACTGGAGAGTATAGACCTGCCGGGGTATGTGCCGGTTAAAGAATCGGTGGGTTTGGAGGCGACAACGGATACGGAAGGCTACGGAGGAATGGTAGAGTGGTATGAAAAAGATGATGCGGGGGAACTAAATGAGTTAAGTAATTCTGTGAGCTGGGACAACCCGGGAGAGACAACGGTGGTAGCCCGGCTGGAGCAGAAATATACCAACATGGATGATGAAGAAGTGGTGATGATTGGAGAATCGCTGGAACATAGTATCACAGCCTTCGAAGTGACTAATATAGTGATAGCCGAGGAATCGGAGGATACCCCGCCGTTGTATATAGATGCCGAGGAGAGGTCGATGCCGGAGGTGACCTTTGAGTTTAATACTGACCCGGAGGTGTTACCATCGGGGAAGATGAAAGCGGAATGGTTCTTAGAGATGATAT
>CAYTSZ010000003.1:0-33231 GCA_964440635.1 uncultured bacterium | reverse complement strand
ATCTTACCTTCTGGTTTAAAGTTTTTAAAATGAAATAAAATCTAAGACCATCCAGAAAATGATACGCTAACAGGGCCGCTACCAGGGCGAAAATCCATGGGTAATTAAAAGCAGTGAAGACAAAAAAACGTTCCGGACTGGCAAAAAACTCACTCAGAAAATAGAAAGTAACCATAGAAATTAATATGAATATAACGACAGAAATTAAATATCTCTTCCAGTGGAGCCCGTTACTTTCTTCGGCCTCAAATTCCTGCATATTTAACACCCCGCCAGAATTCTCTCCCGAGAGACAGGCCGGCTAATATGGAATCGGATCGCATTAAAGAAGTCTCCCGTTTCAATAGTTTATTGTTCTGGTCAAATGATGCGCCCAGTAAAGCCGCTCATTTTTTTTATTTACAGCATCACAGCTCTGGTAAAAATTACATCCCTCACAATCAACGGGAAAACACCCCTCTACCGCTGTCTGCCACATTATGGAATCCACACGCCCGCAGTTAATTCCGCGCTCACCGGGGATTCTGTCAGCTATAAAATCAACCGTTTCCACACTTGCAGTTCTTATAGCCTGCTCAACCGGATGATCCATAGGCATAGGGCGGCGGTTTTCAAAAATAATTTTTACTTGCTCGTCGATTTCCCAGATACCTGTTTTCAGGCAGAACAAAGGCAGCATATAATCGGGCTGTGCTTTTAAGCTATCCCCGCCTGTAAACTCTGTCGCCTCGAGATAACAATCTTTATTCTCAAATTTAAGATCAGCCGGCATATTCTCGGGACGGCGATCACGAATCATCTTAAAGAACAGTTGGGGAAGCTTGCGAAAAGGGTCGCCAAAACTGTAGGGAAAATAATTTTTCAGGGCAGTCAAAAGAGCCGGCAGAGAGTCACAACTCCGCAAAAATTCACAAGTAGTTGAAGCAGTGCCGTATTCGGCGGCAAAATTTTTCAATCCCCGACCCAGTTCCCTTACTTTTTTCAACCGCTGCTCAAACATTGGAATCTCACATTTGCCACTCTGTCGATCAGCAAATATTTGTTCAAGTTCGCTTTTTGAAATATCACAGTAAAATTCAGACTCCAATTTCAACAGTCCACTATCCACCGATTCACTGAGGCAAAAAGCAAGCGCAAAAACATCAATTACTTTTCCGGCTCTTTCGGTATTAACGCCCCAGGTGGTCACCTGATCGTCCCGGAGAATCCAGTAGGAAAAATTAAGCGCGCCCAGCAGCAAAAAAAATTCCAGAGCCAACCGATCATTTTCTTCGGGGAAAATAGAAATGCCGTCTATTCGCGACGGATTCTGCCAGGGAGCGGGAGATATACTATCGGCCCCCATTCCTTTTTCAAAAAGGGAAACCATTTTATTTATTTTATCCTGCCTGATCTTAATCATTTTTCACGCACATCCTCGCGGGTCTAAATATCCGGGTCAAATTTTTGTATTTTGAATTATACCTGTCAATCAACATCAACTTCAACATGCATTACCGGGTCGAACCCGACAATGACAAAGCCGTTGGGACTTTCTGGCCCAATTTAAACACTTCTTTCATTTGTGGGCCAAATTAGATATAATTATTCAGCTATCAAATTAAAGGGAGTTGTTTATATGTCAGAGAACGAACACGAAGTTTTACACGATGATAACAACGGTAAATTTTACATTCCATTTCCAGGTAAGCAAGCAGTCCTTCGCTATGCAATCGAACCCGAGGAAGAAACAATCGAGTTTCACTCTATCTTTGTTCCCCCTTCCCTGCGGGACAATGGACTGGCCCTGGAGATAATCAAACAGGCCTACAAATTTGCTGAGGAAGAAGAGTTTGACCCTACCCCTCCCAGCATTGAGGACTTCATTTCCGAAAACAGCGAACATATATAGAGGCCACCTGTCAACAACTACCCGTTGATACAGAGGAAATTAAGTTTTTCAGCCTTAAGGTGTTCCATTTTAACATATCAACTGTTATCATTCGGCTGATATGAAATTAAGTTTAAAGTATAAAACGGCAATCTTATTAATATTAATAGTTATCATCGGGGGCGGCGTGGCCACCTACGTACATATTAACAACCGTATCCAGGCCCGTTTCGAAGAGATGAAAACCCGTGCCTTTTCCATGGGACAGGTTATAGGCTTAATGTTTGCCGAACAACTGCTTACCGGTCAACCGGTCAATCTTAACCTGAAAATTCAGATGGAAGTGTGGCTAAAAGAGATTCCACATGCCCGCTTCTTAAAAGTATACAATGCGAGCGGAGAACAGATATTCGGAGCAAAACTAAACCATAACAGCCAACCCGATTTCAAACTCACTTCCGAACACTTTAAAAAAGCAATGCGCACCTCCCAAAAGCAAGTGGTACGGCTTGTCCCCGAAGAAAATATCCTTGATATGCTGATTCCGATCAAACTTTTCAGAACTGATTTTGGCCTGGTCCGGCTGGGGTTTGATACAGCTCATTTCCAGAAAGAAAGAAATAATATAATTTACTGGAACAGTTTAACCGGGGCAATTCTAATTCTTGTCACCTTTTATATTGGAAACTTCTTTGCAGGTTTGATAGTCGATCCCATCTCAAAACTAGAAAAAACCAGTCAGGAATTCGGGGCAGGCAACCTGAACGCCCGGGCAGCTATTTCCACCGGAGATGAAATAGAGCGGCTCGGCGAAAATTTTAATATGATGGCAGATAGTCTTCAGGAACGAATTGAAGACCTCAAAACAATTCAGAGCCTGAACAGGAGAATCAGTGCTCAGCTACGGCCGGAAGATCTGCAGGATCAAATAATAAGTATCCTGCGCGAGACATGGCGACCACCGCACATTGCTTTGCTTCTGTTTGAAAATAATAATAAGGAACTCAAACTGGCCGCAGGTTTAAATGTTTCTATCCCCCGCACATGGGAACGAAGTTCTGATTTTAAGCTTTTTAACCTGCTCGGATCAATTGATTCCTGGCGGCGTATCAGCAACAGAAACTCGCTTGAGCTTCTTGAATCCGTCCTGGATTTTGATGAGAACGAACAGCTTGAGGAAGTTGTTGCCTTCAAACTCGAAACTAACGCGCATGAACTGGGTTATTTACTTCTGACCCAGAAAGAAAGGTTCAGCGAAGAAGAGTTGAACTTGCTGGTAATAATGTCCCAGCAAATAAAAATTGCGCTGGAGAACGCCCACCATTACATGCGAGCAGTTACCGACGAACTTACCGGGCTTTATAACCGGAGATTCCTGGATTTACAGCTAAAAAAAGAAAGTGCAGATCCCGAAGCCCTGCCCCTTGCCCTGCTCATGATCGACATAGATGATTTTAAAATATATAACGATACTTACGGACATCCGGCCGGAGACGAAGTATTAGAAAAACTGGCCGAAGTTTTCCATCATCAAGTACGGACAACGGATGTCAAAGGAACCGCTCGCAAACTGGATACCGTGGCTCGTTACGGCGGCGAGGAATTCACCGTTATCCTTCCCCGAACAAACCTTGAAGACGCGGTCAATGTTGGCGAAAGAATTCGCAAAGCAGTTCAGGACATCAACCATTTTGAACAACAGGTAACGATAAGCCTGGGAGCGGCTGTTGCAAAAGAAAACGAAGAACCTCTAAGTCTGCTTAAACGTGCCGACAGCGCTCTCTATAAAGCAAAGAAGAAAGGGAAAAACCAGATATGCGAAGCAAACTAATAGTTCTAATCATCTTTGCATTTTTTATCTCTACAATCGCGGGTTGTGGTTCGGGAGAAGTCCTGGAGCAAGATTTTAAATTTAATACGACCGAGGTAACAAAACCAACCGTAGTTATCGGACGTGTACCATCGGAGACAGTCATCCAGCTATTGCAGGAACTGGAACCCCTGATAGAGATTATCGAAAAGAAAACAGAAGTTAACGTGCAATTCAAGTTTGCAAACAACTACGATGAAATAATCAACGGGATGCAGAATAATAAATACGATCTCGCCTTCCTGGGTCCCCTTGCGTACGTACAATATGAAAATAGTAGCGAGACCATTTCCTACCAGCCGCTAATCAAACCTGTGCGGTATGGAAACCCTTACTACAGAGCTATTATTTTTACTTATAAAAATTCAGGGATAAAAACACTGAAACAACTGGAGGGCAGAAAAATTGCTTTTGTGGATCAAACCTCAACCTCCGGTTATCTTTTCCCGCTGGCGAAATTGCTGGAGTCCGGTATAGACCCCCAGAAAGACATGGAAAAAATAGATTTTCTCTTCCGTCACGACAGGGTGGTCCGGGCTGTCCTGGAGAAAAAATACGAGGCCGGAGCCGTCTACAAAGGCGCCCGGGCCCAGACACTTTCCAAAGGACAGGATCCTGATGAGCTACTGCCGGTTCTGGCCGAAACAGATAAAATACCCAGCGAACCACTGGTTATAAAAAAATCTTTCCTCAAAAAAAATAGTGAACTGGCCAATTCAATACTCAATGTCTTACTCGAGTTAGACAATAGCCCAAAAGGAAAATCAATTCTGAACAATCTGGGAATAGACAGATATATCCCGGCTAAAAACGAAGATTATGATCCGGTACGCAGAGTAATCAAAACTCTGGGGAAAAAAAGCTGACTCAGCTTTTTTGATATCCCTGCAGGGCCTTTTCAAAACGAGAAAGTAATTCTTCCGTTTCCGTTTCGCTTATAATCAAGGGCGGAACAAACCGCATGCAGTTTCCTCCGGCTGTCCCCACAATTAACCCCTCGCGCCGGCAGACATCCATTAATTTAGCTGACTGTATAGTTTCATCCAGTGGAAGACCAATCATGAGCCCCAGCCCGCGGGGTGAATTCAACCCGTCATATTTCTCTGCTAAAGCATCCAACCCTTTCTTCAACTGGGTGGAACGCTCAGAAACATTAGGCAGGATATTTTCACGGTCAATAGTTTCCAGAACAGTAAGAGACATCGAACAGACAAAAGGGTTGCCTCCAAAAGTAGAGGCATGTTCACCTGCTTGAAGACCCCCGCGCAGTTCCCTGCGGGCCAACAACGCGCCTATCGGATAACCACCGCCAAGTCCTTTGGCCAGAGTTACAAGATCGGGTTCAATGTCATAATTTTGATAACAGAAAAATCTACCACTGCGAGCAATCCCGGTCTGAACCTCATCAAATATCAGAAGCACATTAAAACGGTCACAAATTTCACGCACAGTCTTTAAAAAATTCTGATCGGCCGGAATAACACCACCCTCCCCCTGAACCGGTTCCATAATCAGAGCGCAAACTTCAGAATCAGAACTTAATTTCTCTTCCAGGGCATCCGCATCATTATAGGGAGTGTATTCAAAACCACCGGGCAGGGGTTCAAATCCCTGCCGGTATTTTTCCTGCCCGGTTGCTGCAAGTGCACCCAGCGTTCGACCGTGAAAAGAGTTCTCAAAAGATACTATTTTTCGCCCACCGTTCCCCAAGCGTTCACTGTATCGCCGGGAAAATTTAATAGCAGCCTCATTCGCTTCCGCACCACTATTACAGAAAAAAGCCGCGGACTCAAAACCCCGCCTGGAAAGTTCCAACGCAAGTTTATACTGTTTCTCTATATGAAAAAGGTTTGAAACATGGGCTATTTCCAGGGCCTGGGTGCGCATTTCATCCACAAGACGCGGATGGCGGTATCCGAGAATATTAACGGCTATACCGGCCAGAGCGTCCAGATAGCGGCGGTTTTCTCCATCGTAAAGATAAACCCCCTCGCCGCGTTCAAAATGAATCGGAATCCGGTTATAAGTGGGAAGCAGAACTTCGTTTGCTTTTTGATACCAGCTACTCAAGGTGCTCCACCCCCGCCAGCACCTGGGTCCCAATACCTTCCCGGGTGAGAAGTTCAAGTAGAAGGGAATGGGGGCGCGAACCATTTATTATGTGCGCTTTCCCAACGCCGTTTTCCACCGCATCACGGGCGGAAAGCACTTTCGGGATCATCCCCCCAGCCACAATTCCTTCTTCTATTTTTTTTCTTATCCCGGCCGAATAAAGGGTTGATATCCGCTGACCGTTATCCATTACACCCTCAACATCCGTTAAATAAATCAATTTACGGGCATTGAGCGCCGAGGCAATTGCACCTGCCACTTCGTCGGCATTCATGTTATAAGTCATCCCCTCTTTATCAATCCCAATAGGAGCAATCACGGGAACATAACCTTTTTCTTCCAGCAGTTCTATCGGTTGGGAATTGACACTGGCAATCTGACCCACCTGGCCAAGATCGACTTCAAGTTTTTCAGCCGACGGATGGGGGCGGGCTATCAACATCTGCCCGTCTTTTCCAGAGAGGCCGATTGCACGGGCGCCCGCTCTGTTTATAAGGTTGACCACGTCCTTGTTTACGCGTCCGGCCAGCACCATCTCCACAACTTCCATAGTTTCCTCGTTGGTAACCCTGAGACCCTCTATGAACTCGGTATCAATGGCCATCCGGGAGAGTGTGTCGGCAATTTTGGGTCCTCCTCCATGAACAACAACAGGTTTGAACCCCACGTATTGCAGAAGAACAATATCCTCAGCGACCGTGCGCTTGAGGCTTTCGTCAACCATTACACTGCCACCAAATTTAATAACAATTTTCTCCCCGTGAAATTTTTGAATATAAGGCAAAGCCTCAATCAAAACCTGCGTGCGAGGATCAACTTTATCCATATCCATATAAATCATCCTAACCGGCAGCAAACAACCTGCTGCAATTTATCGTTCATAAAACACAGTTCATCGTTCATAGTTAGTAGTTTATAGTTAAAATCAAAACCTTCAGTCAAAACCAATGGATTCCGGCTCGCACTGTTCTTACACATTCTTGTGTTCGCAGCATTAGCACATCCGTGTGCGTCAGGGGCCGGAATGACAATCAAAAGAAACCGTTTTGCCGTCCAACACTCAATCGGGGAGGTGCTGAAAAAAGTCACAAAGTTCCCACTGGTAGTTCCCAATTGAGTGCGGGATGACCCGGCAATCCATCACCCCCCGCCGTCATTGCCGGGCTTGACCCGGCAATCCATTTTGAAGTTGGCGTTAATTATAATAAACACCAGTAATTCAAAATCAAAATGGATTCCGGGGTCAAGCCCCGGAATGACAATCAAAATCAAACCCTTGAAACCTTTTTTTGACAGGATTAACTGGATAACTTCAACCCAAAAAATCCAAGCCATTTCGTTTTTTCGAGCGCTGTTAATCCCGTCAAAATAGCCGTTGACTTCCCCGGTTTTTCATCCGCTCTTCCCCTCATCCGCTCATCGTTTCTTTCTCTGCAGTTTCCCCTTGTCTCCCCTTCTCCCTGTCTCTTTGTCTGTCTTCCCCTCCGCTCCTCCACTCATCAGCTCTATAATCCATATCCTCTGCGTTTAAATTGCCGTTGACCCGGGCGCTGCTTTTTCTCAAGCTCTCTGGCTCTCATGCTCTCCCCCTCTGCCTTTACCGGTGTTTCCACTCCCAGAAGGCAGCCGGGCCTTTTACTACTTCTTCGCCGCGTAGACTGCCGAGCATAACTACCGGCAGACCACGAAACTGCTCCATTATGTAATTCTTCATCTTTTCTTTTACATTCCCCAACCATTCACTCTGAGAAGCTGTGAGCCCACCGGTGAGGACTATTTTCTCCGGGTCAAACATCATAACCACTGTACCCAGAAGATGGGCCAGCTTGTCTTCAAACGTTTCACGTAAATCCACATAGGGCTGTTCGTTAGTCTGAAAAAATTCCGGCAGTTTAATAATATCTGCTTCTTTTTCCATCTGATTGCGCAGCCCGTTTCCGGAAAGCCACAGATTACTGCTCCCGGGTGGTTGATTATCGACAACTTCCCCCCCGGTTTCCAGGCTTACATGCTGAAGCTCCATAATCGAGCCACGGCGACCCTGCTGTGGACGGGAATCCCAGAGAAAAGCACTGCCCATACTTTCTCCGAGTGAAATAACAACCCCACTGTTCATACCTTTCAATTCTCCCCAGATCCACTCGCCCACCAGGTGAGCTTCAACATCATTAACAAGAACAACTTCCCGGTGAAGCTGATCCTGGATAAATCTTATATTCTCCTTTTCTTCAAACCAGGGCACCTCAAGACAGTGTCCACGGACGTAATTATGTTCCCAGTCTACAGTCGCCGGCAGGGCAATAGAAATCCCGTCAATGGCATGTTTTTCTATATACGGTTCAAGAATCCTGACAAAACCTTCCACCCCGGTTTCCCTTATTTCAGCGGTAGGAACAAAAGTGACATCAAAAACATCACCATTGGTGGCCACCCGGCCTATTTTGCAGTTTGCTCCACCAATATCAACGGAAAGAATAAAATTCTGATCATTACTCATAATATTTCACCCCGTAAAAGAGTAGTATTACTTGCAACAAATTAATTATAGCGAATAGATTCAAGCAAACAAGAAGAGCGCGACAGATTCAAATTCAAAATATTTTCACCACAGAGGATAAAACGGATAAGGAGACAGGGAGAAAGGGGACAAGGGGAAACGGCAAATTCAAATTCAACTTCAACTACTTTTTACCACAGAGGTCGCGGAGGGACACGGAGGAATTCAAAACATTTTGAGAGGGGAACTTCAACATAAAATTCAACGGCAGGTTTGACACAGAGGGCACGGAGGTAAAAGCGGCGACGGGAACAGGAAAATAAGCAAAGGGGGAGAGCATGAGAGCCAGAGAGCTTGAGAAAAAACAGAATCAAGGTCAACGGCTATTTCTAATTTGACCGTCATTCCGGCCCCTGACGCACACGGATGTGCTAATGCTGCGAACACAAGGATGTGTAAGAATAGTGCGAGCCGGAATCCACTGGTTTTAACTATGCACTCCACTGGTCGGCAGGACAAACTTTACGCGCAAGGTGTGGATAGCAGTTGCCGAAAGGGCGGATGATTACTATAATTATGTTTCTTTCCCAAATGCCGGGGTAGCTCAGTGGCAGAGCGGCTCACTCGTAATGAGCAGGTCGTGGGTTCGACTCCCATCTCCGGCTTTACTTCAGTTACAAGCCGCAGGTTACAAGTTACAAATTAACAAAACCTTTAAGACGACCTGCAGGGAGTTTGAGGGATAAAATTCAGTTGCAAGTTGCGCGTTGATAAAACAATTTCGGGATGTTTTTTTATGAATACCGTTAAGAAGAATTTATTGTCTAAAAACCTGTTAAAACTGGCCAAAAGAAATGAGTTTACTACTAAAGACGGTATTACAACTGGCAACAATATGATTAAAAAGGGGCAAATCACTCTCAAACTCGCCGAGATCTGGGGGTTCTGTTACGGGGTTTTATATGCAATTGAAGAGGTAGGGCGTATCCTGGAGGAAAATCCCGATAAAACGGTCTGGGTGCTCGGGGATTTGATTCACAATCCTCATGTAAATCTTGAACTTCAAAGGCTGGGGGCTCAGTTCATTGATCTTGATGAAATCGGGCGGGTACAAGAAGATGACATAGTCGTTGTTCCAGCCTTTGGCACCAAAAAAAGCATACTCAAAAAACTCAATTCGAACCACCTTCAAATAATTAATACCACCTGTCCCGAGGTTCGCACGGTTGAAGAAAAAGTACAGGAATTTAACAAAGCCGGTTACACTGCAATCATTCACGGTAAATATGAACACCAGGAATCAATAGCCACCAGTTCATACGCTGATAAATACCTGATTGTCCGCAATGAAAAGGAAACCCGCTACGTCTGTGATTATATATTAAACGGCGGCGACCGCGATGAGTTTTTAAAGCGGTTTGAGAACTCCTGTCCCGAAAATTTTGATCCCGACAGAGATCTGAAAAAAATAGGGCTTGCCAACCAGACAACAATGTTAATGAATGAATCTTTGAATATATTTAAGCTGTTTAAAAAAACTATTAAAAAACGGGACGGTAGCGAAGAAAACGTGCGTTCGATCCGAACAATCTGCTCCGCGACCCAGGACAGACAGGACGCTATTAAGCAGATGCTTGTGGGAAACGGGTTCGATTTTTTTATCGTCGTCGGCGGACATAACAGTTCCAACACTCAGAACCTGGCCCGCTCGGTGCAGGAAAACAGCTCTATCCCTGTTTTTCATATTGAAGATGCCGGCAGTTTCGACAAGAATAAGATCACCTATCTCCCACCTGAAAAAAAAGAAATAGAAACAAAAAAAGACTGGCTCGCAGACGGAAAACTGACAGTCGGAATCACCGCCGGGGCTTCCACCCCCCATTCCCAACTGGAAAAAGTAATCCAGAAACTCCTTTCCTTTTATTAGACGGTAAAAACGGACAAGGGGAAGGGGAGAAAAGGGGACAAGGAGCAACGGCAGCATCAAAGTCTGATTATCTGGATTTAAAGCAAATTCAACTGCATTTTTTTCAGACAATCCAGTCAATTAATGGGTTGACTATTGGTTTTCTGGATTCGAGGTTATCCTGTTAATCCTGTCAAAAAAATAGTTTGGGGGTTGAGTTTTAGCTGGTACAAAAAAATAACCGGGCGCTCGCCGAAGCGCCCGGCCATTTATATGAGTGCGTCACAAGTGAAAGTTCACCGATGGGAAGTCGTCGCTCTTGGAGGGAGCGTGAACTTGTTCACTCTACTATATAATGTCGGCCATCAGCCAGAAACCTTTAAATTTTTTTATAGAACTCTAATGGCTCAAAAACAGTCTGTAAAATCGAACCTGTTGATTACAACCTGGTTTATTTGTCCATTTAAGCCTGAGGGCTGTCCCGGAGGGACACATTATGCTAAAAAATCTCTGATTTCGTGCATAATGTGGATTAAATATTTAATTCGGAAAGAAAATCGTATAGTTCTTCACCATAACTGGACTCTTTTATCTTCTTGAGCGCATTACGCTGAATCTGGCGAATTCGTTCCCTGGTTAAATCGAGAATGTTCCCCACCTCTTCGAGGGTCATTTCTTTTTTGCCTTTCAATCCATAGCGGTAGACAAATACAATTCTTTCTTTCTCCGAAAGTTCATTTTCTATCGCCTGCCAGAGTTTTTCCCGCATGAGCTGTTCATCCAACCGGTGCTCCGCCTCACTATGGGTGGAAGCCTCTATCAGATCTTTGAGTTCGGCATCATCATTTTCTCCGACGGGAGTTTCCAGGGAAGTGGGGGCCTGGGAATGGCGCATTATATGAACCGCTTTCTCATAATCAATGTTCAACTCATCGGCAACTTCCATCATATGTGGCTGACGACCCAACTGCTGCTGGAGCTGCTGGCGCTTTGACTTCCATTTTCGCACAAGGTCAATCATATAAACCGGAAGCCGGATCGTCCGGGCCTTATTGGATATAGCCCTGAGCACGGACTGGCGAATCCACCAGGCGGCATAGGTGCTGAACCTGAAACCACGGCGATAATCGTAGCGATCGACGGCTTTCATTAAACCCATATTGCCCTCATTAATGAGGTCGTCAAAACTTAAACCGCAGTGTTGATATTTTTTGGCTATTGTGACTACCAGTCGCAAATTTGAGCGGACCATCTCGCTGTGAGCTGCAATATAATCCTTTTTATGCCTGTTTAAACGCTGCATAAAACCACTGAGCTGGTTACCGGTGATTTCACGAGATCGAAGCATCTCCCGGATAAGATCTTTATTGGAACTTTTCAAAACCAGTTCTTTTGGTTTTTCCTCTTCAATCCCATATTCCTCGCAAAGATCATATATTTCATCCCGGGCCTCATGCAACTTTTTGGAAAGTTCAATTTCTTCGCCGGCGTCCAGTAGATCAATCTGGGCTATTTCCTGCATGTATATCTGGAGAGAAGACCTGTGTTCGCGGCCTGCCGAAGAAGATACACTGCTTTCTTCTATTTTTATACCTTTTTCTTCCAGCAATTCCAGCACATCATCCAGCTCACAGTCTTCACACTTTTCCAGAAATTCATAAACATCGGGGAGGGTAATCTTTCCTTCTTTTACCCGGGCTCTTTTTATTAAGGGCTTAATAATTTCTTCTGTTTTTTTCACAGAGGATCACCAAGTAAAAGTAAAGGATCTATAGGTTTTAGTTTATATCTTATTTCAAAATAACAAAGTGTCTTATCAGCGGTACCACTTTTACCCACCAGTCCTATTTTATCTCCTCGTTGCACCCGGCTTCCCTCTTCCACTTTGACCTCACTCAAATGAGCATATACGGTGGCAAAATTTTCACGGTGCAATATAATTACAATGTTACCAAGCTGGGGAACGGATTCCCAGACACCGGCCATTTTGACATTTCCATCCTCAACAGCGTAAACAGGATCACCGGCTGGAGCTTCAATCCGTATTCCTCTTTTCGTAACATCTCCACCCGGTTCAAACCGCGAGATCAACCTGCCACGGACAGGCCAGATGGGATCGAACTCTTTTTCGCCGGGATGCGCCTCCGTAGCATCTTTGTTATTTTTCATTTTATCATCATTTTTGACCGGCGGGGGAGAATTATCTGCCAGCGGTCGACGGGCCGTCCTATAGCTCGGAACTTCTTTAGTTTCACTGACACCCGGAATAACCAGTTTAGTCCCCGGTCTTAACTGACGGGCATCTTTAACATTATTAACTCTCATCAAAGGACCAAGTTCCACGTCGTAAACCCGGGCTATCTGCCAGAGAGTCTGGCCTTCTTTTACAGTATGCAAAACTCCACGACGGACCGCACAGGTGGCAAGTAAAACAAATAATACCGGCATCAAAAAGACATATATAAATACACGATTTTTTCTGAGCAATGACTCAAACATTTTTCAAATTTTCCTTTAATCAGTATTCATCCCCAACAAAATAGTGATGGTTATCTTTAAGCTTCGACCGTTCAGGCCATTATGTTAAGAAAAACAGGCATTTTATTAAGCCGGGCTGACTCTTTTAAAATCTACCTTTCAGGCTATCGGGGGCTAATTCCACGGCTCCCGCGGCGGCCGGCTGGCGGGGCAAAATACGGTTAGGCTTAACCCGGGGATAATACTCTATAACCTGACGGGATTCATCGTGAAAGATCACCGCAATATCCCGGCGCATCATGAAAGTATGAACCCAGCGGCAACCGGGCAGCAAATAAGCTCGACCACGGGCCACTCCCCCTTCAATCAGGGCACCAAACAAGCGCCGGCGAAAGTTATCACAGCGAATAATTTCCACGGGCAAGGAAATAGTAGACTTATCTGTTTTTAAAATCAGGAAGTCAGGCAAGATTTATTACATACCCGACGCCTGGGTATATACCTCAAGGCCAACGGGTCCAAGTATGACAATAAATATGGTCGGAAAAATAAACAGAACCATTGGCAGCAGCATTTTTACCGGTGCTTTCTGGGCCATCTCCTCAATCTGCTGGCGCCTGTTAACACGCATCTGATTGGCCTGAATCCGAAGAACTTCACCAATACTGGCTCCAAGTTCCTCGGCCTGGATAACAGCAGAAACAAAACTGGAAAGTTCGTCCACTTCAACTCGCTTTAACATATTTTTCAGGGCTCTTTTCCTGGGAGCGCCCAGCTTAATCTCCTCGGTCACCCGCTGGAACTCTTCTGCCAGGGCCCCGGTCATCTTATCAACAACCCTTTTCAGGGCCATCTCAAAACCAAGCCCGGCCTCGGCTGAAACAACCAGCAAGTCCATGGCATAAGGTAGAGAAAGACGAACTGCTTTCTGACGTTCGGTAACAAGTTTTGCCAGATAAAACTTGGGAATAATATAACTTCCCACTCCACTAATGGCGGCAAAAGCAAGCGAAAGCCCCACACCCCGGCGGGTGGTTGGACCCATTAAAAGGGCCAGAATAATTACTATGGAAACCGAAAGCAAACCCAGTATTATCTGAAGAGCCAGAAACTCATTCGGACCCAGGTCGCCGGGACGACCGGCCTGGATTAACTGGCGTTCGAGTTTTTCGCGCTTGGTCTCCCCTTCTCCGGCAATAACATTCGCCATCTTTTCAAGCACGGGATAAATATTTCTCTCATAAAAAGTTCCTTTGAGCATCTCTTCGTCAAGATCGGGTGTTTCATCGTCTTTTACCCTGTACCCCGTATATTCGCGAAAGCGGCGGAATACGGGTGAACTTTCTTCTTTTTCTGAACCAAATAAAAAAAGTGAACCCGATATTAAAAAAAGAGCAAGTGCTAAAGAAACACCAAAATATAAAGCCATTTTTAGATCAAACCTCGATATTCACAATTTGCCAGATAATAAAAATACCTATTGCCTGCCAGAAAACACCAATACCGATGGCAACCAGCCCAATGGTACTGGTAACAAAATTAGTCATCATCTCCGGCTGCATAAAATAAAAGACCATTCCCAGTGCAACCGGCAAAAAAGAGATAATCCCCCCACCGAGCTTTCCCTGGGCAGTCAAAGCTTTTATCTGCCCCTTCAGAACAATTCGTTCCCGGATAGTGGAGCTTATCTGATCTAAAATTTCACTCAGATTTCCACCTACCTGGCGTTGAATTAAAATAGCGGTAACCATGAGATCCAGGTCCTCGCTATCCATTCTCTCCACAAGCCGGGTCAGGGCATTATCGATAGAAACCCCGTATTTATTTTCCTGTATAACCCGACCGAATTCTTCGGAGGCCGGGGGATTAGCCTCCCGGGCAATAAGATTCAAGGCCTGCAGGAACCCATACCCTGATTTTAAACTGTTGGACATCAAGGTCACCAGGTCAAGAAGCTGCGAATTAAACCTGGCCATTCGCTTTTTTCGGCGGAGCAAAACATATATAAGGGGAAAAATCCAACCAGTTGCAAAACCTATCAATCCCAGTGAAGCTGCTCGGCCTCCGATAAAAGCCATACCCAGCAAACCAAAAAGCAAACCAATAGTGAACATACAAACCAGGCATATAATTAAAAACTCGGCCGGTCTGACCTTCATCCCCGAACGCAGCAACCAGTTTTGAAGGTACTGTTTAATTTCCTCACTCAAAGCTACATCCGAAAGCTTATCAGCAATGCCTCGTAAAAAAGGCGTCCCGGCGGCCTCAACTTCGGCAGATTTCTGACGGGCAAGTTTTTCACGATAAGATTTATCAACATAGGGACGGATTTTTTCTTTTAAGGTCAATTTTTTCCGTTTCTCACGACGTTTGAGAGAAAAAAGGACTAAAACAATACCGAAAGCTGAAAAAGCCAGGATAAGTAAAAGGATCAGGTTCCCGGACATCGGTTATCCGGACTCCACAAATAAATCTTTAGGCAGCTCGATGCCTTCCTCTTTAAAACGGCTGAAGAACGAGGGACGAACTCCGGTTGGTTTGAGTTTGCCAACAATTTTCTCGTCAATCATGCCCTCCTGTTCAAACGTAAATATTTCCGAAAGAAGCACAGTATCCTGCTCCATCCCCTGAACTTCAGTGATAGAGATAACTTTCCTGCTACCGTCGCGCAGACGGGACTGCTGGACAATCAAATCAACAGCCGAAGATATCTGCTCGCGGATGGCCCGCTGTGGCAGCTCCATACCGGCCATCATAACCAGCGTCTCGAGCCGCGAGACGGCCTCTCGGGGGTTATTGGCGTGAACCGTAGTCAAGGAGCCATCATGACCGGTATTCATCGCCTGAAGCATGTCAAGCGCCTCACCACCGCGACACTCACCGACAATTATACGATCGGGACGCATACGCAGGGAGTTTTTGACAAGGTCACGCATTGTGACCTCACCGGTCCCTTCAATATTCGGGGGACGGGTTTCCAGCCTGACTACATGTTCCTGCTGAAGCTGCAGTTCGGCGGAATCCTCAATAGTGACAATTCTATTGTCAGAGGGAATAAACCCGGATAGACAGTTAAGGGTAGTAGTTTTACCACTACCGGTTCCCCCGGATACGATAATATTAAGCGCCGCTTCCACGCAGCCGTTTAAGAAATCTGCCATCTGCCGACTGAGCGAGCCAAAATCAATCAAATCCTCAATCGTCAGGGGGTCTTCGGCGAATTTCCTGATAGTCACTGTGGGGCCTTCCAGGGCCAGCGGGGGAATAATTACATTAACACGCGAACCATCGGGCAGACGGGCGTCACAGTAGGGCTGGCTTTCATCAACCCGGCGGCCGAGGGGGGCTACAATTTTCTGTATAATATTCATGAGGTGTTCTTTATCTTTAAAAACAACGTCTGTTTTTGTCAGTTTACCGTTTTTTTCAACAAAAACCTGGTCGACCGCGTTAACCATTATTTCCGATACATCCGGGTTATCAAGCAGCGGTTCCAGGGGACCAAAACCAAGTATTTCATTTATCAGTTCGTTGACAATCTCATTGTGTTCGGCGCGGGAAAGAGTTATACCTTCTTCAGAGCCCACCGTTATTACAAGTTCTTCTATTTTAGAGCGAAGGATATCCTTCTGAGCGTCGCCCTTCTTGCCACGCATCAGATCAGAGCCAACCTGGCTTACAATTCGGGAATGAACTTCTTCTTTAAGGCGGGCCTCCGGGGAAGCAGGTTTCTCCTTCTCACCGGTTTGGGCGGGACCTTCAGTTTCACCTTTGGCTTTTTCAAGTCGCTGCAGAAGCGACATATTAACTCAACCCCATATCTAAGCGAATAAGACATTAACAGTCTTTACAACCGAGCATAAAAAATAACTCAACCACGTAAGGATATTATATCAAGCACAGAGCGGACTTCAAAATCCAAAATTATCACGCGGTGGGACTTACGATATATTTTTTATTATTCCGGCTCGGTTTTAATTACATAAGTCCCTGCTATTTTATCATGCCAGGTCTGCTGAGCAGGATCCCATAATGCCCACAAGAAACCAAGCCCGAGCGGCAGAAGAGAAATTAATATAGAAACAGCGCGAATAAATGCAGGGCCGATTTCAAGCTGCTCACCCAACTCATTTACCACTTTTAAGCCCTGCAGCCTTTTGCCCGGAGCCTGCGTGCCGGCCTGAAAAAAGGTGAAATAACCAACCGGAATCAGGGCACCAAATAAGGTTAGTATGATCGCAAGCAGCATACCGGTAGGAGCGGGGAGATTAAAATTTAATATTATTCCAATCACTATCATAATTCCCCAGAGCGAAAAAGAAATACCGTAATCAACAATACCCGCCACAATCCGGGGACCAATATCAGGAGCGGCGCCAACCGGAGAAGCGGACTGCGGTTCTTCTGTTTTGGACTCCAGCAGCTCATCTTCAAGCTCAAATTCATCTTTGATAATTTTTCGGGTTAATTTCATGAGAGCCTTTACAAAATTAGACTCCGGGTGGGATACAACCACCGGTGTTCCCTCATCAATCGAGGGCATAACAACCTGGCCCTCACTGGGCAGTCCACCAATAATTTTTTCACCCAGCGCTTCCTCCACCTCTTCCAACTGAATCTCGGCATCTGGTGTGTTACGGTTCATCACAATTCTTACCGCTTCCCGCGGCAGACCGAGGTTATCCATCAAATCAAGCATCAATTTACCATTTTTTATGGTGGGCAGTTCAAGTGTTAGCAAAAGTAAAATTATATCCGAAGCTTCTATTGAAGCTATGACCGGTTCGGATAGGTGCGAAGAGGTATCTATTACAATGTAATGATAATGCCGCCGGAGTGAACTTAATATCTTCCGGACATCATCTCCCTCCACATAATCAGCTTCTTCCGGTTTGGCCGGGGAGGGCAAAAGGTCCACGCCCGACAGTTCATGAGTATGCATATAATTATCCAGCAGATCAAAATCAACATTCTCCACTTCTTTGCAATCCCGGGCCAGGGTGGCAATCATGGTGGTCGGTTTCATATCCATGAGAACAGCATCATCACCGAACTGCAGGTCAAGATCAACCAGGGCTACCCTTTTTTCGGTCAAACGATGGATAGCGCAGGCCATGTTAACAGCCAGCAGAGAACGGCCCACTCCACCTTTGGTACTGAATACGGATATAATTTTTCCATCCCGCTTGGTCTGCCCCGGCGCACGTCCGGCCATAATTTCAGAGAATTTTTGCTGACGGCGGCGGGCCACATCCACTGTTTCTCGAACAACGCTCAGCAGTTCTTTTGGTTCCACGGGCTGGACTATAAAATCGTAGGCACCGGAACGGACCAGCTTATGGGCCTGGTCAGTTTTATCCGCGCCGGGAGCAATGACTATAATTTCTGTCTGGGGTTGATCGGTGGCAACTTCTTCAACTAATTTTTTTATATTTTCAGGCAGATCAAGATCAAGCGACAGCAAAAGAATCTCTGGCTGTTCATCCCGAATAACACTCAGGCAAAGCTCGGTCTCATCAACTTCCCCCACCACTTCAACCGCCTGCTCCTGAAACAACATCTTTTTAAGCTCAATCCTGTCCTCAACTTCAGGAATAGCCAGAACAATCGATATATTTTCCATTGGCTAATTCACTTTAAGGAGAAAGCACTGGAGTATCTATGGTGGAAATTGCGGTGGTATCAGAGACTATCGACTCATCTTCGCCTTCTCTGAGACGAACAATATTGGCTGTTAAAAAGATTGTTATTTTACGATTCTCCCGAGAATCTTTATTCTGACTGAAAAATAATTTCCCAATGAGGGGGATTTTACCCAGCAGGGGAACTGAATTATTACTCGAAGACGCCTGTTCTCTATTAAGACCACCAATTATTAAAGTTTGCCCATCCCTTAAGGCAACATTTAATTCTGCTTCCCTTATATCAGTGGTCGGGGTATATATATTTCCATTTGGAGTGGATATGGGGGTTCCCAGGGTCGCAATTTCAAGTGTCGGTTTTATTTTTAATTGAATTATGTCTCCTTGCCCGATTAATGGCGTAGCAGTTAATGTGATTCCATCGGCCAAAGTTTCTATGACGGGTGTCACAGTAACAACCCCCTCCGCAGAAGACGTCTCATAATCTGCCACATAGCTTTGCTCATTTTTAATAACTAATTTAGCTTCTTGTTGGTTCCTGGTAACTACGTTCGGAGAGGAAATTAAATTGACAAGCCCTTCTTTTTCTAAAAATTGCATTCTTGCTCCAAGGTTTTGGGTACCTTTAACTAAATCTAACTGCATCCCTCCACCAGGGACTTGAACACCCCCGGCAGTTAAATCTGATAATTGTGGAACCATATTACTACTAAATTCTTGTCCATTAAAAGAACCCGTATAATCCCAATTAATTCCTATCTGCTTTTCTGCCTCATCCGTCATCTCCACAAATTTAGCTTCAATCCTGACCTGGGCAACTGTTTTTACGTCAATCGCTCTAAGAAAACTTTCCATTTCTTTTACTTTGGAAACCTGATCGACGACCATAAGAGAATTTGTTTCTTCATCGATAATAACCTTGCCATCTTCGGAAAGCATATCAGTTACTTTTTCCTGCATTTCTTGAACCGGCCGGTTTTCAAGCTGGATTCTCCGGGTATACTGCAATTCCTCTCCCGGAACGTCGAGACTTTCCAGAAGATTACCGATCTTGTCTAATACTTCTGGTTTACCAAGAACAAAAATTTTACCGGCTACAGCATCGGAAAGAAGGACTTTTCCCTCACCTTCCTGGAGAAGTTGTTCTATATATGATTTGTATTCTGAAACGTCCCTGTATTGTGGGATAAACGCACGCAATTCCCTGCCATCTTTCCCGACTTCATTAAGTTCTCGCAAAACATCCTGATCGGCGTCTCCCATATCACGGTCACTGATTTTTTCAATGGAAAGATAATATTTTCGGGAACCGTTTTCCGTCCAGACATGGAGAGTAGTTGCCCCGGATTTTTTACCAAAAAGGAGGATCTCGCGGGTATTTATTACACTTACCCGCACCCGGTCCGGTTCTCCAATCACAACCCGGGTGACAGTGGCGGGCATTCGCAGCAATTTAACTCCCTCGAGCGGGACACGCAGACGGGGCGGTTGCTGGGCTTTAATAGTCGTGGGAAGTAATATATTGACTAAAAATACAAACCCGACAAACAATACAGCTATTTTATTTTTTGTCATTAGTATCTTGGCACCTTGTATTTTTGAATTTGGTCACCCTGAATGACCTCAACTTCTCGTGCATCAATCATACTATCTATAGTCGAACCCGATTGCTGGTTAAACAGGCCCTTGTTGGTCATCCTGCGCAGGCCATATTCGCTCTCCTGTATGCGGGGACGCAGGATTACGAAAAAGCGCATCGGCATCCCCTGCTGCTGCATTCCGAGGACAAGGTTTGTTTTTTCTGCCTCGGTCAGATCAACCGCCATGGTCATACTCTGATAATTCATTTTCTGCATACTGCCCGGCTGTTTTTGTTCCGGCGGCTGGGTGTGATAGATATGTTGATCGGGGGCATCAAGAGTTAATATTTCTGCTCCGTCGGCTATTTTCTGCAATGTGTGTATTTTCGTCTCTTCTCCCGCCGTCCGAACAGTTGTCCCCTCGTCAAGCTGCATCGGAGTATAAATATAAACATCCACCAGGTCTCCGGGGCGGGACATATAGGAAACAGAATTATAATTGGCAACAGGCAGGGTAACCGCTCTTTTGTAAAGGGGAATAAAATAGGAGAGCTGCATATCTTCGTCGTAAAGATCGCTTTCACGGATAACTTCACCGGGATTTATCTTTCTCCGGACTGATCGACCAACAAGTTTTGACGGATTACTTACAGCGTCGGGGGCATCCACCGGCCTGGTCTCAATTTCAACCTGCTCATCACGCAAAATAGTATTTGGTTTAATAGGTCGGGCAGCCACAACCACCCGCTGTTCTTTCAGGTAAACATCGTTAGTTGTTACAATCGCTCCACTTTTTATCCGGGAACGGGCCATTTTGCCCTCGATATCACCGGGATCATTGATTGCGCCGGACGGTTTGCTGGAACTCAGTTCCCGCCGGAGCATCGTGCGATCAATTCTTACCCGGGGAGCAATATCCTCACTGGCTTCATACACAACAAATTTTTCCTGAAGCGCCCCGGCCTTAATCGTCTGACCGGAATTAATAGGACGAACTGTTACTTTACCGATAACCTTTTCTTTCTCGACCATCGCATCGGGACCCGGATCATTATCCAGCTCTTTAATTTTTAATTCATAATCCTGAATACGGTGGTTGGCAGGCAGGTTGGAGGCGGCAACCACCACGGGAAAGGTTTCGCCCGCAGTGAGGTAAAGAACTGCAAATATAGAAAGCCCCAGTAAAGAAGCAACAATAAAGAGGGCCACAGCAACAATCAGCATCGTCTGATTCTGCATTTAAGACTCCTTATCTCCTATTACATTTGAATACATCGATCTTTAAAGCCTAATTTGTTCTAATATAGCACATTTTCCACTCAAATCAAAGTTTTCTCGCATTTTAATTTTCAACAAACCCCCGGGAACCGGAAACCGGATTATAGCGCATACGGTTATTATCGGGATCATATTTATCCTCTTTTCCATCATTATTAAAATCATAAGGGTAGGTATCGTTCTGAGCAATGCCGCTATCACCGTCTATATCAACAAGAGGCCCATCAAGTTCCCCCATCCCATCACGGTGAACGGGATGCTTCCAGCTTGTATCGGATTCCACTTCCATGGCCCAGCCCACATATTCAGCCTCGTAATGGTCCACCATCCCATCACGATCAATATCGGTGGGAGCCTGAATAACCCGTGCAGAAGAAACTGTGGTCAGTGGAATTGTAAACGGACCCAGAAAAGGCACATATATGCCCACGCTGTAGCGGATACCCACGCGGGCCTCATAACCCTGGGCCCAGAACATATATTCCGCTATATACTGCTGACCCGGCGAAAGATCTTCAACCATCTGCGTGGGCGCGAGCAGCCGGTTCGACCTGGGGTCCCATATTTCAATTATTAATCCCTCCTCCCCAAATTCCTGCTGGAAAAAGGGACTGGCAAGCAAATTAACCGCTTCGTCGGTCAGGGCCTGTTTAACCCGCGGCAAAGGTGCCCCCCATGAAACATAGGTGGCCGCGTGATCAACTGCGGCATTCATCACAGACATGTTATGAAGCATAACGCCCCCTTCATAAATACCAATCCCGATCATCAAACAGATCAGAACGATCAGAACCATTTCTATCATGGCCTGGCCTTTTTGTTCGCCGAGAGAAAAACGCAAATTCGGAAATATTCTCGTGAATGTGGTATTTTTCATCGGCAAACTCCTTCTTCTAAAAAGTATTCTTTTAAATTAAATACTAACCCGATTATCATTTTAATCATTCCAAAATATGTTTGGATTAACATTTTTAAATCCACACTATAATTCCAGGCTCTCAATGAGTTTGAGCCACCTCCGGCGTCGGGTCGTATTTGTCTTCCCAGCCGTTATTAACGCTGTCATAGGCCGTTTGAAGTTCAATTATATGATAAGTGAGTGTGGAATTATCCACCTGCCAGCGGGGCAGTTTCCTCTCAAAAAACTGGGGTGGCGCTTCACTGGCGTCATCCCAGATTTCCGGAGCATGATACCAGCCGTCAAACCAGCTCTCCCAGACCGCACCGGAAATACTGCCAACATTTCCACAATCGACGCTACCGGGTTGATTGTTGGGACGATAAATATAATAGCCATCACAACCACCGTTGCTTATGTAAGCGATTGCCACGGTATCTGCATCCCAGTTCACACCATCGCCATCAGGATCTATGTCGTCGCCTCCAAACATATAAGCGTCCTGCTGATTACTATTGGCATGGTCACGTTTGTATGTGTTAACAAAGGTATCATAACTGTTACAGGAAACACCCACCCCGGAAAGTGAATCCTTACAGCCGTCGCGATCCGTATCATTTTGCTGGACGATTACCGCCCGGCTGCGAATAGGCTTGGTAAATACAAGCGGGGAACCAAAAAGGAGGGTTATACCAAAAGTAGTATCCATTTTCACGAGCACTTCAGTGCCGTCAACACGATTTATTTCCGCTTCAGGGATTACAGAAACAGTATCCGGGCGGGCAACTAAAAAAACTGTGGGAAAATAACTGCCAACGATCTCCTCTTTTACGGCATCACGTACATCGGCGTTAGAACCACCAAGTGAGGCCACCCGGGCGCCTTTAGCCACGCCATGATAAAAAAGGTTGTGATTGTATATAAGGAGACCAAGATCAATTACAAAAAAAACGAATAAAACAAATATCACAAATGCCAGGGCAAATTCGACCATATATTGTCCGCGTTTTCCCTCGATCACTGTTTTCACCACCGGCCGGTGTATAAGATAAAAACCCGGCCCCGAAAAACGGGACCGGGTGTTAGATTCAATCTCAAAATCAAACTAATCAGGTAGTGTCTGCCGAATCAATTGCATTCTGCAAATCGGTTTGTCCTTGATTCAGAGTGTTAGTGTCAACAGTTTCCTCAAAGAGGGCTGTGATCTGGGGACCGAGTGCAACAAAAACAGCGATTACAATAATCGCAATCAAACCCACGATCAAGCCGTATTCAACCATACCCTGACCTTCTTCGGGTGTGACGGGTGTGAAAAGACTCTTAATAGCACGTAGCATATAACTCCACCTCCTTACTGATTTGAAGTCTATATTTCCTTGTCCAAATACAAATTAGCACATATAAAGTCCGGTGTCAATTGAAGATTACCATTTAAAGATGTGATTTTTATCACAATTCCCCCATTATTCCCCCTCAAGCCCCTGTTCAACTTCCTCTTGATACCGGGGCATGGCATCTTCTCCCATCACATGTGTATAAAATTCCTTAATGGTGGGACCAAAGAAAAGCATGACGGCAATAACAAGAACAGCCGCCAGGCTAACCATTAAAACATACTCCACAGTTCCCTGACCTCTTCGAGATAAATTCAACATAACACATACCTCCCCGAATAATGGCTACAAAATCAGAATAACCTATCCCTGATAAAAACGCAAAGAATAAAACAGACAGGGAGAGACGGGGAAACGTCAAAGATTGTTTTAACGCAGAGGCGCAAAGCCGCAGAGAAAAACAAAAGTTTTGGGGAGATAAGGACAAAATCAACTACCTGAAACACGCAACCTTTAACTTACAACTGTATTCAATACGGATGTTCACAGAGTAAAAATCAACAAAAACAACTACTGCGTATCTGCCGTTGAAGTTATCTTCTCACATGTTTTTAATTCCTCTGTGCCCCTCTGTGGCCTCTCTTGTGGTAAAAATGTTTTGACTTTTAATTTGCCTTTCTTTGCGTTAACCAAGGTAACTAAATTTAAGTTTCCCTTCGCAAATGTTTTGTAATTTAGAAACGGAAATCAACCGAAGCCATCAAACCGTAGATATTTTTATCGTTGGCATCGCGATAATTATCCCTGTATATTGAAAAATTACCCGAAAAACGAACCTTTATCTGGTCTGTAATGTTATAGGCACCACCAAAATTTCCTGAATAACTGTAGTTATCTTCTTTTGTTTCACCGTTCTCGGTTTGTTCATTGAACACGGCCGATAATCCACCGCTTATTTCTAATCGATTATTAAACCATAGAACCCCCTCTTCATCCGGTTTATTAACCAACCAGCGAAAATCCAGCGACGGGGCGTATTTGTAGCGTTCTTTTGTGGAAACATCATCGGTAGTCTTTCCCAGTGTGGTATTCCAACGAAAGTTAGTACTCCAGCGTTCACTCCAGCGGGTGTTCCAGGTTTTATTTATACTGTGATCAATGCTTTCTTTGCTTCCCGACTCACTTGTGCGCAGGGTATATTTAACATTCAAACTGGAATTATCAGTATTCCTTTCAAACCAGCCTATTACAGAATCAAGCGAAAGACGGTTATCTAAATTATATGATTTAGTATTCCGACTGGAAACTGAGTTATTCGACTGACTGTTAGTCTGACTGAAATTTATATTGTAGCGAGTTTGTAGAGGAGACCACAGATCAAGTTCACCCCTGAATTGATGGCTTTCACTCTTACTTGCGCTATTTCTATCTATGGAAAGATCATCGGCAGATACATCAAGTTGGGGTCCTTTCCACAACCAGGAAAAATCACTAAACAAATCCTCATACACTTTACTTACCGAAGTATTTTCATCAAGATTTTCATAATTACCGTCTCCAGAAAGACTGAAATTATACCGCAAAGTCATAAAAGACAGCCCGGACCACCATTTTTGGGGTGTTGTCTGCAAACTCATACTTGATTTTCCATTTAGCGAAACAGATTTATTTTCCTCCAGAGGCCGAAAATTTTCGCTGGTTTTCAGAGAAAAATCAAAAGACGGATCAAAACCGTAAAACCCGGAGGGTTTTACCCTTAATCCAATCGAATGAGAACGGCTGATCAGCCCCGAGTAATCCAGGGTAGTCCGGTCTAAATCACTATAAGAAAAATCAGGCCGCAGAGTAATCCAGTCAAAGGGAACAAAACCAAGTTTAAGAGAAGCACTCCGCCCCTCCTCTTCTCTGTCCCTCTCGGAAACATCCACTTCACCGAGACTGGTTTTAGTTTCTTCCATTTTGCGCAGGCTGGCGTTGGCCTGAAGGGATATACTATTACCAACCGGTATGTAACCAAAAATAGCATTTTTAAATGTTCGCGAATAATTTGCTCCCAGGGTCCATTCGCTGTCCTCGCTTGCCCATTTCCGTTTACGCTTCTTCTGGTCAACGTCACCGCTATTTTTTTTCCAGTTAAAGGTGAAATCAGGATACAGCTCCGGGGTATTCAGTCCTGTTCTGAAACTTGTTTTTTCATCAACTACTTTACCGAGATTCTCATTTTTTACCCGCTCGATCCGATCCGGATCCATCTCGGTAGTTTGATCGGACCAGTTGAAGGAAAAAGGCACGCCCAGACCCCAGTTGGCCGGGATCAAGCGATTAAGCTCTATAGAACCGCTTAAATTGCGGGATTGCTCATCCCTGGCAACAAACCGATCCGCAGTCGAGCTGTTTACCAGACCAATAGTCCGGAAATCTCCTTCCAGTTCGCGATCACTCCCCTTCAATTTGAGAAAACCGTTGTAAATATCCACATCCGCTTTCAACAAACTGGCCTGCCCGCTCTCCTCCTGACTACCATCAAGATAAAGATAGGTGACTAACACTTCATCTTCATCGTTTGCCCCATCCAGCAAAAACTCATATCTTCCAATATCAAAAAGACTGGGATCACCCATAATAAATCTGTTACCCCTGCGAATTGAATCGGAGTCACTCATAGTTTTTTCTATTAAATCATCTTCGAAAGCCTGGATATCAAGCGAAACCAGATACCAGCCCCTGCCCTTATCCGTGACCCAATTATTAGCCGCCGGATGATCCATATCAATACGATATTCAAAATAGTTATTCCGGTCGGTGCCAAAACGGGCGTAAAAAGTTTCCGGGAATTTAGAATCTTTACGATGTAGATAAAATTTAAGATAATTATGATTGCTGAACTGCTCCGCCGAAGGCAAATTAAGGTATGCACGGGCCACCGAAGAATCAATACCGTCTTTACTGACAAGTGCCAGAGCCTTGGCGCGGGGGCGCGTGCTGTCCGAACGAAATTTACTGCTATCCGGGGGAGGCAGGCGGTTATCCTCGGCCGAAGTAACATTCTTCAGAGAAAACCTATCCTGGTCGGCATCGCTTTTCCAGCTTGTCCTGACAACCCCCATTTTTTCAAGCAAAAAACTTTTCCCGCCACTGCCCGGTCCGTCCGGCGACTCATAAACCAGACGGACAGTGCGCGCGGCCTGAAGCACATCCGAATATTCAGGAATATCACTCCCGTCTGTTTTTATCTCACCAGCCCAATCAGCAAGCGGAAGCCGGTAAAGTGTCCAGCCGTGCGAGGTTGTGTCACCAAAATAAGTATCGCTGTGATTAATGTTTGAAAAATGTATATAGTTTTCAAGCTGGTCCGGCCTGCCGTTTCTATTTAAATCCTCACTATCAAGCAGGCCGTTGTCAGCACCAAACACAAAATCATGTGTTTTAAATCCATTATCTTCCCCCGGACCGAGAACGTCATTTCCGTTTTTATCCTCTGTGTTCAATGTAGCGGAACGGTCAGAATCCTCGGGCAGGCGACCTATATCAAGCGACAGGGTTCCCCCGGCAGCATCATCCTCCCATTTTACCCATAGTTCAACATACTGATAACCACGCAGATCCTCACCTGAGCGGGAAAATTGGTACTGCACGGCACCCCAGTATTTGGAGTCGGAGGTATCAAGGCCAGCAGGATTTTCATATTCAGCACTACCCATTGGAAACTTTACACGTAAACTACTCTGATCTTCCTCATCGTCGGGGTCAGGCTCATGCCCTGCTTCGTCAACATCATCAAACTCCGGGATACTACGCCCGTCAAGCACAGTATCGCCACCGGGAAATTGAAGCGGGGCATCCGCTACTGTCCAGTCAAATTCACCCCGTCCAAAAGGAATCTGCTGGTCTAATCCGTAGAAATCATCTACAACCAGCGAACCGGCGAGGTTTGGATCGCGGGTGCTTTTCGCCCACTCACCTTTGAGATCAACTTTTAACTGTTTATCCATCGGATGGTCCTCAAAATAAGTATAGCCAAATAAATCCGCCATTATATCCTGAAAACTGTGCAGCGGGCGCCAGTCAATATCATATTCCCGGACCAGTGTGCTCTTGGCTTCCTCTCCAAGCCGGGGAAGACTGCTCTCCTCACTTTCCTGATTGGAAAGAGCTGTCATTCCAACCGAAATATTATCCGAAACATCCGCTTCTACCCGCCCGCCAAGAAAAGTTTCATCGCGTGTTTGACCGATACCCATGGTTTCATAGGTTACTTCTATTTCCGAATCTTCATCAATCTCCACGCGATCAAAGAACATCAAAAACCCACTCTGGTAATCGATACTGTAATCGCGATCACGCTCCAGCACTTCACCATCAACTGTAACCTTCTCACTGTTTCTCACTACATTAAAACCAAGCATGTAGGAGGACTCGCGAACCATAAGTTCCTGGTAAATCTCATATATTTGCTCCCGCTCGGCAGGCGAACCGTAGACTGTACGATTGGTTTCAGGTAAATTATTATTTACAAAGGGCTGAGTTTCCGGAAATGTCAATACTCCCAGCTCAAAATCTATATGTTTGTCATCAATCTGATCGTCTCCATCATTATCCAGACCCAACAGATCGACGTATTTAGCCTGAGTATTGGAAGGGCGCTCATTTCCGGCCGAATCACGTATATGCAGAACACGGTCCGGATCATCACGGATAATATTCCGGCTGGCAAGTTGATAGCGGTTTAAAAGATGGTAGTCATCATAACGGGAAGATTCATTTTCATCTTTTATCATAAAAGGTGTGTTTGCCCCCAGCTCACCGCCGTCATATTTCAGTTCCACAGCAATTACGTAATCCCGGTTGATACTACGGCGGAAACGTATAACCCCGGTTTGATAATCCATCGTATAATCCTCACCGGGCTCCAGCTTGTCAAAATCACCTTCGTAGGTATCTGTGTCGTTTGCTACTGTAAATTCTTCCAGTGTATTAGCGTCATTATCTTCACTGTTCTGGTTATCAAGATAAATAACTTCCGAATTAACCTTCACCGGAAGAGCGCCGGTATCCACAAGCGGACGATAATAGGTGCGGCGGATCGGATAAATATCTCCAATTGGTTCCGGTATCCGCCGCTGGTTAGAGCCTTCAAACGTTTTCCTCTTGGTTTGTCCTTTCTGTTGACTGGTAATCGCATAAAAACGCATCTCATCCAGGCCCCAGAAACCCAGATCAATATTGGAAAGACGGGCATTCGCACTGAGACCGAAAACCTGTTTGTTGTAGGAAACAAAATTGGTGCCGGGAAGAGACAGCCTGATATCCCCGAACTCTGCGTTCGCTTTGAAATCTGCAAAGCCAAGGTCATATTCATTACCGTCGTAATAAACACGAGTTTTCTGACGGTCAACCTCTGGCCGGCTGTCATCGTAATCTATTTCGATAGTCAACCGCTCATCAAATACAGAACCTCTTACTTTGACCTGCAGTTGCTGTTCAACAGTGATATCGGAACTGCTGGAACGTTCCGGATCATTAATATAATCCGTGTTTTTCATATCAAACTTAATAAACTTTCGGCCCGAAACATTAAGTTCGCTTTTACCGGGCAATTCGGTGTGAAATATACCCTCGTCCCTAAAAAAAGGACCCCACCCATCAGCTTTTTCTTCAGCTTCCTCCTGTGGGGGAGCTTCCGCGGGGGCGGTATCAATTTCCTGTGGAAGCTCAAACTCTAATTCTTCAGTTTCTTCTAAGTTTTCCTGCGTCACCAACCCGGTATCTATATCCAGTTCCAGCAGTTCTTTCAAACCAAAAGAAAACAGTTCTTTATCCTGTTGTGGGGGTTCCGAAAAAACAGAGGGAGCAGCCGTTGTTTCTTCTGTTTCTTCTTCACTTTCTAATTCCAGAATCCAATCAATCTCGGGCCCGGAAACAGAATAATCCTCCGCAAGACCGGGAACCCAGGGAAGACTTTCCTTAAATATATCCAAGTTATTTTCAGAATTATTCTGGCCGGCGACGGGCACAGGGATGGCATAAATTAAACTAACTACTATAATTATAGTAACGAGAACAGTTGATCTATTCATATTTATCCTGACTCACAGGTGCGATAATATTGATAAAAATAATTGATCGCGAATTTTTTAAAACATGGCTACTGCCCTCGCTCAGCAGCCTGGTTGTTTTTCTAGTATTATTTTTTGTCGGCGACCTGCTGGGGGCAACCGACGATCTACTCGAAAACTGGCCGGGACTTGCAGTTCTGGCTGAATATTATATTTTCCGGCTTACCTATCTATCATTCTTTTTTATACCAATGGCAGTATTACTGGGCGGATTCTGGGGGCTTTACAGCTGGCGTGACAACAATGAATGGACCATTGTACTCACTGGCGGGTGCCATCCATTCAGGCTTTTATTACTTCCCATTATCTCCCTTTCTCTTTTAACTATACTAATCTCCTTATACAGCCTATATTTGTTCCCCGTAGTCGCCAACAGAGCTATTTTCCTGCGTGATGTAAAAATCAAAGGCAAACAACAGGAAACATTATCGTTTGAAAATATTCATTTTCGCCTCAGCGAGGGCCGCAGTATTAAAATCGACTCATTTGCCCCTGAAGATAAGCTTTTAAAAGGCATTTTGATAACTGAAAGAGATTCAGTCCGACTGATTCAACGTCTTGACGCCAAAAAAGCCACTTACCTCAAAAACCAGGGCTGGCTGCTACAGGATATTACCAAACGTGTTTTTCGTGAAAACGGAGAACATAGAACAACCCAAGTCGATACTGAACTTATTGCTCTGCCCCCTCCTTCCTTCTTAAAAAGCATCCTGGAAACCAGTCCCAGGCACAGCGAAAAACCTCCCGAACAATACACTACCGACGAACTGTTAAAAACAATTCGTTTCCGGCAGCAACACGGCATGGACGCTACGGCAGAACTTGTGTTTCTACACTGGAAACTAAGTTTCCCGCTAAGCATTCTGGCCCTGGGCTTAACCGGGCTATTGCTGGGAATCAGAGCTGATTTTTCCCGGGCGGGCGGAATCGGGTTTTGTCTGCTGTTGAGCTTTTCCTACTGGATAATTTTCAACAGTTTTATAGCTCTTGGAACATCTGCCTCTTTCACGTTTTTATCGGATTATCTGGCCGCCATCACCGCTGCATATTTCCCGCTTCTTATACTCTTCGGATTCAACTTTTACATCGGACCAAGCCTGCGATAGGGTAAATTTATACTTTTTAAAATTGAAAAAGCGTTTTATCAACCCCCAAAATAATAACTCCCGCCTCCTGTGACAAACAATTAAATGCCCGCCTGTCCTTTTATATAATCCACAACTTCTCGATAACGGGGAATCTTCGTCAACTCTTCCGGTATTCCTTCCAGCATCTTAACCGCATCCTCTGCTCGCCCCTGTTGGGCAAGCAGTTCCGCCACAACAAGCAGCCATCTTTCATCTTCCTGTGCCTTTTTTTGAAAAATTTTCAGATATTCCTGACGAAAAACCCGGGTTTGACGATCATCAATACCTCGCAGACGACCAACCAGGCCAAGGACCGGAAGTGGGTTGTTGAAATTTTGTTTTAACAGATCCGTATAACGCCTGTATGTGGCGGGTTCCACCGGACCCTGGAGTGAATACTGAAGCACTGTCAGGTCCGCCAGGGGGGTGTTTCGCTTCCTCCAGTCCGGTTCAAGAAAATGCATGATATTGAGTATCTGTCCGCGATCTGATTGTATTTCCTTATCACGCTGTTTTATACCGTTGAAATTACGATTTCTAATGGAACGGTACTGCAGATGCCTGTTGTTCAAATAATTTTCAAGTCCAATCCGGGGCAGATACAGACCGTGATAAAGTTTGCGAGCGGGCATATTTTTTCCGTTATAATTTCTAATGAGGTTTAAATGGTTGCGCAGATTATCTTCCAGGCGGGTTGCCCATTCAAAATGAAGTGAACTTTTATGCGGATTTTTTAAATTGCGATGAATCAGGGCTATATTATTGTGGATTTGTGCGTAGTTGGGAGCCAGATCGGTCAGATAATCATACATTTCTTGTGCCTTTTTGTATTTCTTCTGACCGAGATAAACATAACCCAGCTTGTAACGGGTCGAAAGACTGTAGGGATTATAGCGCAGAGCATCTTCTCCCACACGCGCTGCTTTATCCCAGGAAAGATCGCCGGCTTCGGCCATTCTAATCATGGAATTCATCCGTTTTAATTTGAAATCAGCAAGGACAATCCGGAAAAAACCGTATCCAATCGAACATAAAATCAAAATCAACAGTAAATAAACCGGTGTCTTCCAGCTAAAGCGAGGCATAAAACTGTATTTGCCCACCAGCGCAGTTTTCCCCCGCTTTTTTGGTTTACCATCATCTCTGGCGGCAATTCTAATTGAAGCGCAGGCGAGTGCAATAACCAGCCAGAAACTGAAGGTGGAGGACATCCAGCGAAGATTAACAGAAGCCATGTTCTGGGCCAGAACACCTACAACCGAACTGGCCATCCCTATTAACAGCCACCTGTAAAAACTGCTCCTGTTACGATGTAGAAAACGATAAACAACAGTTCCAAAGACAACCAGCACACCCAGGAAAAAAGTAAGCCCTATTAATCCCGTTTCCATAAGAACTTCCAGATATTCATTGTGACTGTGGCGGGTATTATGGCTGACCCGAAAACGATGATAGAAACGGGGACGATAATTGGGAAACACAAGTTGAAAAACGCCGTGGCCATGTCCGGTCAGAGGTTTATCCAGGGTTGCCCGGCTGGAGCCGGTCCACATAATCCAACGCACCCGCTGGGTACCATGCTGCAGGTCCACAGCGCTCGACAGACTGCGGACCAGCCCTTCCGGCATCAACTGATAGACAATCCCAACAATAGCCAGAAAAACAAGCAGCATGATAAACACTGTCTTCTTATTAAACTTTATCTGTTGTTTGCGCCATATAAAACGCAATGTCAAAATAAGAAAGACCGCAAGAGCCACTAAAAAACCCAGAAAACCCGTCCGGGTTTCAGTAGCCAGAAGAACATAAAATTGAATAGAGGCGAGAGGGATTAAAAGTAAAGAAATTACCCATTTTCTGGTGGCCAGTATATAACCAATAATTACCGGCAGGGTGGTTAAAAGAAATCCCGCCAGAAAGTTTTTATTTCCAAAAGTTGAAACCACGGGGGCCGAACTGCGACCCCATTGATAAAGAGGCATATTGAGATGCTGCATCAAACCAAGAAATGTCGCCCAGCCGCAGACCGCAAATAAAACCCAGAGGATCCACTTGAGGCGAGCTTTGCTGTTTATAACCTTCTGAACTATAAAAAACAACAGGAACATAGCCACGTAACGTCCCAGCTCCTCAACGCTGTAATACCAGAAATTGCTGATAAACAGGGTGGTGAATATAAGCCAGAAAGTCCAGAGAACCAGCGGAATATTCAGAGCATCGGGGACCAGCTCAAATTTATTATTTTCCAGCCCCTCAATAAGCCAGAGAGTAAATAAGAAATACATTATTAACTGGGCCAGCAGAGGTTTAAACAGAACAATGTTCTGATTTCCCTGGGCTATAAGCGCCGGCGAAAAAACAAGCCTCAGGATAGTAAAGATAACAGCATTTTGTTCACCAATAAAAAAAACAAGTGGGACTACAAGAGTCGCAATTAAAAGACCAAAAAACTGCACTTTATCAACCGTACGGGAAAAACCAATATTCATATATATGTTCTCCTGAATTGAATTTGTCTATAAA
>CAYTSZ010000002.1:0-36430 GCA_964440635.1 uncultured bacterium | reverse complement strand
CAGTTTGATCTCGAGTGTAAAGTTTTCATGGTCCGGGCCAGTTACGACCAAAAACCTTACCGGAAGGGTTTGATGAGAATATGGGGTGGTAATTGTATCCCCAGTCCCAGCGAAGAGACTGAATCCGGCCGCCGGGTTTTAGAGAAAGATCCCGATACTCCCGGTAGCCTCGGAATAGCCATCAGCGAAGCGGTTGAACAGGCGGTCAGCGACGAAAGCGGTAAGACCCGTTATGCTCTGGGCAGCGTCCTTAATCATGTGCTGCTGCATCAGACAGTGATAGGCCTCGAAACAAAGAAACAGCTTGCAGAAATAAACGAAGGAACACCCGATGTTGTAATAGGTTGCGCCGGTGGTGGCAGTAATTTTGCCGGTCTGGCTTTTCCGTTTGTGCTGGATAAAATAGAGGGCAAAGAGATCGATATTTATCCGGTGGAACCATCCGCCTGCCCCACCTTAACCAGAGCACCTTATGCTTATGACTACGGGGATGAGGCCTGTCTGACTCCCCTTCTGGCGATGCATACCCTGGGCCACAAATTTGTTCCACCGCCAATTCATGCTGGTGGCCTCAGATATCACGGTATGGCACCTCTGGTAAGCCAGCTTGTGAAAGATAAGCTGATCACTCCTCGTTCTTTTGAACAGTTGGACTGTTATAAAAGCGGTGTTCTATTTGCCCGAACCGAAGGATTTATACCGGCACCCGAAACCACCCACGCAATCCACTGTGCAATTCAAGAAGCAATTAAGGCACGGGAAGAGGGGAAAGAAAAATCTATTGTTTTCAACTGGAGCGGCCACGGTCTGCTGGATATAGGCAGCTACAATGCTTATTTTGAGGATAAATTAGAGGATGTTGCCATATCCGGGGTAGAGATTGAGGAAACCCTGGATTACCTGCGAGAACACCCCGAACCTCAATAAGGTGAGAAAATGAGGGCTATCTATGTCGATTCCGATGCCTGCCCGGTGATTTCCGATGTAATAGAACTTAGCGGCGACCATCCGGTACATCTGGTATGTAATCGGCATCATGAAATAAGCAGTGATGATGACAGTGTTACTGTTCACTGTAGTTCGGATCGGGCGGACGGTGCTGATTATTACATATATAATCATAGCAGCCGGGGGGATATAGTGGTGACTGATGATCTTGGTCTGGCAGCACTTGTCCTGGGGGCCGGCTGCCATGTGGTAAGATTTCGTGGAGAAAGAATAAATAATGAGCAGATCGAACAGCGGCTCCTCATTCGCCATACCGCCGCAAAAAGCCGCCGCGCCGGACATAAAACTAAAGGCCCGCCTCCATTCACTCCCGCCGAAAGGGAGCGGTTTCGAAAAAGTTTCAAAAAGTGTCTCGATTCTTTTTCTTAGCGGGTTAAGAAATATTTTTAAGATACTCTTCCAGTTGGGTGGGTTTTAAAAATAGCCTGACATATTCGAAACATTTATCCTCAATGATAAAATTTTCTTTCAGATGGGGAATCAGTTTTTTCCAGCAGTTTCCGTAGAGGAAAATGTCGCGGTCGGCTTCTATACCGGCTTTGCTCATATCCCAGAAGAACATCACTTCTGTTAGAGTTCCGATGCCTCCGGGCATCCCCAGAATTAAATTTGAATTTTCCCGAAAATATTCGAGTCTATCACTGAGATTTTCAACGCTGAGGTAGTTTTCTATGTAGGGGTTGGGGCTGGCGGTGAAACTGTTTAAGCCGACCCCGGTGGTTTTTGCTCCCGTTTCAATTGCGCCCCTGCATACCGCTTCCATTACTCCTGCAAATCCTCCGCAGAGAAGGTCAAATCCGTGCCGGCCAAGTATGGTTCCGATTTTTTGAGCCTCAACGTATTCCGGAGAATCATTTTTTACCCGGGCGCTGCCAAACACGGAAATTGTAGTTTTCATTTTTCTTCATCCCCTATTATTTCTTTTAGTATGCCGGCCACCTTATTTTTATCCCGGGCTCTGTTCGCCACGATTTTACCGTTTCCATGCAGGTGGATTGTGGGGCCGGAGGTTATAACTACCACTGTGTTTAAATTCTGCATGTTAATAACCTTGTAGCCCAGCCGGCGAGCTTTTCGGGCTATTTCATCCAGCTCAAGTTTATTTTTAAGTTGGGCCTGAAGTGTATAGGTGTCATCTTCGGCGCAGTATTCATGCTGGGTCAACTCTATTTTTTTCATGTCAGGTGCTCTTGAAGAACTTTTTTTATTTCGTTTACTTTTTGCTCCGGTTGTTCTGACTGATAGATAGCCCTGCCGATGATTTCATAATCAGCACCCGCCTTAAGAGCACCGCCAAATTTACCTCCCTGGGCTCCTATACCGCAGGAAACGATGAGCAGATCTTCTCCGACAATCTCTCTTGCTTTTTTGACTGCCTCCGGTCTGTTCCCCGGTGCCTGGATACCGTCCATTCCAAGAGTGCGCGCGATCTCACAGAATTTTTTCGAATAAGGTGCGTAAAAGTCCAGCCCGCCCGGGTTGGTAAGCTGGGTCATCAGAAACAGTTTGATGGAACCGGCAATCTCACGCGCTTTTTGAAGGGCCTCGATACCGACAAAACCATGAATCATCACCGCGTCAGCTCCATTGTCCTGGCAGAGCTGGATAATCCTGTTATTGGTTACCGGAACATCGGCTATTTTAAAATCTGCAAAAATTGGTTTGTCATAGCGTTTTTTTGTCTCAGCCAGCAGCTCAATTCCTTCTCTCAATACAAGCGGATAGTTGAACTTGATTACATCAATATCCGGGATGATTTTATCGAGCAATGAAAATGCGCTGCCTTTATCTGGCAGATCCAGTGCAAGCATAATACCGCTTTTTTGTGGCCACATATTTAGCCTCCAGAATAGTAAAACGAAGTCAATGATCTTGCAATTTATTCCCTGTTACAAGTATTATAACCTGTATAGGTTGAGTTCAAAAAGACCTCTTGCGGGAAAGATAGGGCGCGGAGATTTTTTTAGCCGTCCAGAAGTTACAACTGCTGTTGTCAGTTGAGGAGTGTATCAGTTTTGAAACGAATTGTTGTTTTTTTGTTTTTATTACTGCCGCTGGTTTTTCCGGCGGAACTATATGCGGTTCGTCTGGGTGGAGCCTCGGTTGTCAACCGTGGGATTCATACGAGCATTTTTGGGGAGCGTTTTTTCGATGAGGTTGAGAAGGGCAATCAGACTGCAGAAATGAGTAGCAGCCGGTTTTTGCTGGAAGTGGGTTACGGCGGCCCGACCTGGGACGTTTTTGGTCTAATGGGCGGGGCTGACCAGGGCAAAGACTTCAACAGCAGTTTTCGGCCGGTCGGAGGAGTCGGGACCCGGCTTGAGCTGGTTGATTTTGGCCGCCTCTCCTGGGGCTGTGGTTTTTCCGGCTTGTTCTGGCGTCCGGAAAATGATGACGGGGAGAATTTTGATCAGCGTGAATACAGTTTTCATACCGGGTTTGATTATGATGCCGGCAGTGGGGTTCATCCGTACGGCGGGCTTGTTTATTTTCAGCAGCGAGCTCTGGACGGCGGGAATACTATTTTTCGTCAGAAAAAATCGCAGGGTGTTTTTGCCGGGGTGAATATAGCTATTCCCTTTGCTGACACCACGCCGGCGAGAGATAGTTTTTATACTCTGAATTTTGAAGCCCGTTATTTAGAGGATATTCGTTTTGATTTTGGTGTTGGCATAAATTTCGGCTATGATCCTGAGGTTATGAAGGATTACAATCCCGATCTTAAAACGGATACTTACCCCGCGCGGGAGCTTCCGTCCAAAGAAATGCTGACCGCGGCCGAAGAGGTTAAAATTGCTCTTTTGCAGTGGCAGACGGAACCCGATCTTAAATTTGAAGCCGAAATGCTTGCTGAAGAGCTGCAAAGTCTCGGTATGAAAAAAATATCGGTATATGAAAGGAGAGATTCACTGGAACGGGCCATACTTCAGAATCGTCTCTCCCGGCAGCAAATTAAAAAATTTCTTAAACTGCTGGATCAAAACTTGTTGATCACCGGTTTTTTTAGTTATGATGGTATCCATTATGATGCGTCGGCGGTTCTGCATGATCCCCGGGGCCGGCAATTGGTCCGGGCAACCGGTCGGACCAAAAAATCCACCCTGGTCGTATTGGCCCGCAAAATTGTTGAAAGTATAGGTTTTGGAACCTCGGCTCCTTATATTGAACGTCCGCCGCTGCGTTTTCGCTGATATAACGGTGGAGAGCGGAAAGTCTTATTTGTAGTCCGAAGCTTGTTAATAGATGCAAAATGTGTAAAAATATTTTATTAATGCCGGTTTGACAGCAGCCTTGGCCGGAAATAGGTGTGATTTGATTAACCCGTATCCTGATATAAGGAGTTTTACTTTTGGCCAAAACTCTGAAAGAGTTACTTCATAGCCCAAACCTTGAATTTATAATGGAAGCTCACGATGGGCTCAGCGCGCGGATTGTAGAGGAGACAGGTTTTAAAGGGATCTGGGGCAGTGGTCTGTCCATCTCGGCTGCTCACGGGGTGAGAGACAATAACGAACTCTCCTGGACGCAGGTGCTGGAAAGCACAGAGTTTATGGCTGATGCCGTTGATATCCCCGTTTTGCTTGACGGAGATACAGGATTCGGTAATTTTAACAATATGCGCCGTCTGGTGGAAAAGCTGGAACAGCGCGGGGTTGGAGGGGTCTGCATTGAAGACAAAGAGTTTCCCAAAACCAACTCTTTTATTAACAGCGAGCAGCAACCGCTTGCGGATATGGAAGAGTTTGCCGGTAAAATAACCGCCGGCTGTGACGCGCGCCGCGGCGAGCAGTTTTGTATTGTAGCCCGAATTGAAGCTTTTATTGCCGGTTGGGGTCTGGATGAGGCTCTTTTGCGCGCTAACCGTTATGCAGATGCCGGAGCGGACGCAATTCTCTGTCACAGTAAAATATCCGGTCCCGAACAGGTTCTGTCTTTCATGGATAACTGGGACCGTGATGTGCCGGTTTTTCTTGTTCCCACTATGTATTACAGTACCCCCTCCGAGGTATTTGAAAATGCCGGCGTCAGCATGGTTATCTGGGCCAATCATAACCTGCGCAGTGCCATAACAGCCATGAAAGAGACCAGCCAAAAAATATATGAGGATCGTTCTTTGCGAGACGTGGAGGATGAGATTGTTCCGGTCAGCGAGATATTTCGCCTCCAGCAGGCCCGGGAACTCCAGGAGGCGGAAGAACAGTATCTGCCATCCACTCACCAGACCCGCCGGGCTTTAATCCTTGCCGCCTCCCAGGGCAAGCAGCTTCAGGATTTGACTGAATTTAAACCCAAAACAATGCTGAACATAAGCGGTGAGCCGATCTTGCACAAACTGGCTGATCAACTGCGTGATGTCGGAATCAGGGATATCAATGTGGCTCGGGGTTACAAGAAAGAAGAGGTCGAGGTGGAAGGTGCCAGCTATATAGATCTGGAGGAATATGAAGAAACAGGGGAACTTTATTCCCTCTATAAATCACGAGAGGTTATGGACGGGGAGATGATCATCTCTTACGGTGATATCCTGTTTCGTCAGTATATTTTGAATACTCTTCTGAACGAGGAAGGGGATATCGTTATAACGGTGGATAGCAACTGGGAAGAGAGGCCCCGCGACCGCCAGTACGTTGATTATGTAAAAACATCGCGCCCCTACACGCTCGAATATAGTGAGGATGAAGTTTTCCTTGAGGATATTGATCCGGATATTGATCAATCTGAAATAGACGGAGAATGGATTGGACTTGTAAAAACAACCGCCGTCGGGACGGCAATAATCAAAGAATCCTTACAGAAATTAGCCGGTGAAAGTAATATTAAAAAACTTCGTTTTAAGGACCTGTTTAACAAATTACTCGCCGGCGGTCATAAGATTAAAGTTCATTATATTTCCGGTCACTGGCTTGATGTGGATGAACTGGAAGATCTCACCGAAGCCCAGAAATTTTAAAAATGATTAAAGCCGACCGTTTTATAAGTGCACTTCAAAAAAGAGGATACACAAACTGCAGTGGTGTGCCCTGTTCACTGCTAAAACCTTTTATTAACCGGGTAATTGATGACGAGCGGATTGATTATGTTGCTGCCTCCAGTGAGGGAGAGGCAGTGGGAATTAATATCGGGGCTTACCTGGCCGGTAAAAAGACAGTAACAATCTGCCAGAATTCCGGATTTGGAAACATGGTCAATCCCCTGACTTCACTCTGTGAACCATTTCGAATTCCCACCCTCTTGATTATTACCTGGCGGGGTGAACCCGGTAGTGGGGATGAGCCCCAGCATACGCTTATGGGGAAGATACTGCCGGAACTGCTGGAAACAATCGGTATTCCCTGGAGGCGGTTTCCTGATAATCCGCAAGATATCTCCAAAGTATTAACCGAAGCCGATGAATGGATGAATGAAAATGAGTTTCCCTTCGCTTTGCTGCTGTCGCGCGGGAATGTGGAACCCTATGAACGGGAAACAGAGTTCAGTCCCCGGCCGATTGAAACTGAGCGTTTGAATCGTCCAAAAGAATCCGGAGGCTATGAACTTGACCGCCGTTCGGCGATAAAAATAATAGATGAAAATATTCCGCAGGATACTGCACTGATCGGGTCGACCGGGAAAATAGGCAGGGAACTTTACAGCCGCAATGATCGCGAGAATAATCTCTATGTGGTAGGTGGTATGGGAACCGCTTCGGCTATAGGCTGTGGTCTGGCCCTTAACAGCCCCCGTCAGCCGGTGGCTGTGCTGGACGGAGATGGAGCGGCTTTAATGAAACTGGGTAATATGGCTACCATCGGTGGTTATCTACCTAAAAATATGTTGCACATAATTCTGGATAATGAATGTCACGACTCAACCGGGGGACAGAAAACGGTCAGCGAAGTGGTTGATTTCACTTCAGTGGCTGCCGGTTGCAACTACAGACATACCTACTGCGCGGAGACAGCGAAAAGTTTTACCGGTGCGCTGAAGGATGCCACCGTTAAAGATGGCCCGAGTTTGATTCATCTTAAAATAAAACCCGGTTCGCCGCCGGATTTGCCCCGTCCGCATCTTAGACCGGAAGAAGTAAAAAAACGGTTCATGAAATTTATAAAAGACTAAAAAAACAGGAGTAGAAAAATAATGAATGCTTTGATTGTTGCCGCCGGGCAGTCGTCCCGGCTTTATCCCCGAACTCTGGAAACACCCAAATGCATGCTTGAGCTTGCCGGGGAGGCCTTAATAGATCGCAGTATCCGATTATTGAAAGAAAACGGAGTTGAGACGGTTTATGTTGTTGTCGGTTTTCAGAACGAAAAACTCGAAAAACATCTGGAAGGCCGGGCCGAAATTTTTCACAACCCTTTTTATGCGACCACAAATAACATGGCCTCGCTGTGGTTTGCTCTGCCCCGGGTAGAAAATGCCGATCTTTTATACCTGCACAGCGATCTTATTTATGATGAAAGAATACTTGCTGATTTTGTCGAACAATCTTCCGGAGATAAAATTTCTTTGAGCGTGGATTTCGACAGCGTTCATCCCGAAGCTATGAAAGTTCGCTGCGATAAACAGCAATTCATAGAATCCAGCAAGGAAATACCGTTAGATGAAGCTGCCGGAGAATGGATAGGGTTAACCAGTTTTCCTGTCGCCCGTCAGCGTAATCTATACGAAATAATGACAGAGTTATTGATGGAAGAAAAATTTAACGATTATGACACGGTCGCCTTCAACCGGTTGGCTGCCGGGGGTGTTCCGTTCAAATTGATCGCCACCCGCAGTCGGCCCTGGATGGAAATAGACGATGAAGCAGACTGGCAGACCGCCCGTGAACTTTTCGAAAAATAACATGTATATTATACGTGTATTGTGCGCCGGGGAACTGATGAATTCAAATGAATAAAAGCTGGCAGTTTTACAATCCGGTCCGGGTATATTTTGATTCTCTGTCGAAATTAAAAGAGATCGTCTCTGCTGATTCTGTTTTGCTGGTTACCACCCCCGGCACCAGCCGCCGGGGAGTGAGTGAAAAAGTAACCAATTTGCTTTCCGAAACCAGAGTTGAGGTTTACGACCGGGTTACCCCCAATCCTTCTTTCCGGCAGTTAGAATCTGCCCGGGATGAATTGGCTTGTTCCGAAAATATGACCTTGATAGGCCTGGGCGGAGGGAGTGCTATGGATAGTGCCAAGGCGTTCAGTCTCCTTTTACATCCGCTGGGGAAAAGTTTCAAACTTGGTGAACATTTGAAAAATTCGACTCCGCTGCCCTCCTTTAAGCCGCTTGATTTAATTACAATTCCCACCACTTCCGGAACCGGGGGTGAGGTAACTCCTTTTGCTACTGTCTGGGATGAGGAAGCCAGGAAAAAATATTCTCTTGCCGGTGAAAATATTTTTGCCGGCACGGCTCTTCTTGACCCTGAGTTAACTAAAACTTTACCTCCGGTAGTCACGGTCAGTGGAGGACTTGATGCTCTGAGTCAGTGCCTGGAATCGATATGGAATAAAAATTCCACCCGGATTACCGCTGGCTGGGCGCTGGAAGGAATCAAGCTTGTCTTAGAATTTTTACCCGTTGCTTTAAATAATCCACAGGATCTTTCAGCCCGTTCTAATCTGATGCAGGCCAGCCTGCTCAGTGGTCTGGCTATAAGCCAGACTCGAACCGCCCTGGCTCATTCTATTTCGTATCCCCTGACCGCCCGGTTTGGTCTGCCGCACGGTTTGGCCTGCGGTTTTACTCTGCCGGAAATTTTGCGTTTTAATGCTGATGCAGCTTTGGTGCCCTCCCATCCTTTTGTTTCATTACCGGACAAGCTTGGGTTCGCCGGTCACCGGCAGTTTGCTGATGAGCTGGAGGCCTGGCTGGATAAGATACAGATAAATTCCTGGCTTGATAAGTATCTTCCCGATTCGGTCCGGCTGGAAGAACTTTCGGGAGAAATGTATACTCCCCAGCGAGCAGGAAATAATATCCGCAGTGTCAGTGAAACGGATATAAAACGGATCATTACCGCTTCCCTCTGATGAGTAAAGAGAAAAATTTCCCCTGTTTTTTCTTTCTGTTTTTTCTGACGAAAATTATTTCCCGGAGCTTTTGATAATGAAAAACTATCCGCTGGCTATTATTCAGGCCCGTATCGGTTCGACCCGTCTGCCCGGTAAATCTTTAATGAAAATAAATGAGCGCCCGCTGCTGGAATATGTTGTCAGACGGGTCCGGCAGGGTGTAGAAAAAGTGGTTCTTGCTTTGCCTGAAAATCCGGGTGATGACCGGCTGGCCGAGGTAGCCGCTGCCTGGCCCTGCGAGATTGTCCGCGGTTCGGAACTTGATGTTCTGGGGAGATTTAATAGTGTTCTTGAGCGTTTTCCTGCCGCCGATCCGGTGGTGAGGGTTACCGGTGATAATCCTCTTATTGCCACTTCTCTGATAAAAAGTAATATAGAAGAATTGATGAGGACGGGAGCTGATTGGGCCGCTCATACCTTGCTGCCGCTGGGTTCGGCCTGTGCTGTTTTTCGGCGTTACTGGCTGGAGGAAGCCCACCGCAAAGCCAGCACCCTTCGAGATCGAGAGCATGTTACACTGTGGATAAAAAGACATCCCCGGAGCCGACCTCTGCGCCGTCCGGCGCCGGTTGAATACCGGGCTCCCGGTTTGCGGTTGACCGTGGATACAGAAAAAGATCTTGAGTTGATCAGACATATATATGCGCATTTCCCTGAGCGTGGTTGGGAACTGTCGCTTCCGGAAGTGATTGAGTACTTATGTGAGAATCCCGACATTGCCGGGTTAAATTCAGAAATCAAGCAGGAAGTATACGGTAAAAGAAAATCTGTTTTATATTCTTTTAATTGCGGGCGTCAGTGGGGGCACGGGCACTGGCACCGCTGTCGGAACATAGCGAGTTTTTTGAAAAAATCAGAAGGTAAAAAATATAAAAACTATTTTCTGGTCGGGGAAACTTCAGAGTCAAAAGTGTGCGAGAGGGAGAAAAACAAAAATTTCCAGAGCCTGGCTGTATTACCGTCTCCGCTGACGGAGGAAGATGTTTGTCGCTGGCAAATAAGAAGCGGTGCCCGGAAATTAATCCTTGATCGTAAATACACCGATATACAAACGGTAGAAAAATTACGGGAAAACGGCTGCACTGTAATAGGAATTGAAGACAGGGGGACAGGCAGGGGACGGATGGATTTTGTTTTTGATCCGAATATTTATCCGGGTACACTTACGGAAGACAAGCTGCCGTCTCACAATCAGTGTTATGGTCCCCGTTTTGCCCTGATTGATCCCCGGTTTGCTAAAAACAAAGTCGAAGAGATAAAAGAAAAGATGACAAAAGTGGGTCTCTGTTTCGGGGGGACAGATCCGGCCGGTCTGGCCCGGCAGTTTGTCAAAAATATTGTTTCGGATTATCCAGGAATAGAATTTCATCTTTTCGGTCCTCCGGCGACTTCTCCCCACCCCGGCAATCTTATAAACAGAGGAAGTGTGGATGATCCGGCCCTGGCGTTTTCTTCACTCGATTTGATGTGTATATCCGGAGGAGTGATTAAGTTTGAAATAGCGGCACTGCAGATTCCGGCTATTATTATTGCTCAACATGATGAGCAGTATCAAAATAGCCGCCGGTTTGTAGAAAAAAACGATATAAGCTGGCCGCTTATAGCATCGAATTCCGAACCTCAAGCCTGGCGGGAAAAATTAAATAAAGCGCTTGATTACGAAACAAGAGTCAACTGGGCCTCCTCAACCCGGGATGTGGTAGACGGTCGCGGGATACAGAGATTAACAAATATAATTGTGGATTGAAAATATAAATCGAAGGCAAACCAATTTTCGCGGGTATCTTCCGGTCGGCGGTTTGGGATTTGACAGGTCTGTTTTTCACCCAGAAACTTCTACCGGTTTTTTATTATTGGTCCTGTCCTGGTATTTTACTCCCCCTCCCCGTCATTACCGGGCTTGACCCGGTAATCCAGAGTTTAGTTTTAATTAAATCGAGGTAAAAATGTAAATTATGGTTTTCGCCCGGAGACGGAAATGACCATTGGAAGGTTTTGTTTTTAGCCGGACTTCCTACGCTTCGATTTCACTTAATGCTATAATGTTATCTGATTTTAAGTATCCTGCAGTAATGGAGAGATAGTAATGTTTGGCTGGTTGATTCCTTTTTTGGGTTTTATTTTTGTATTTGGTATTGTTGTTTTTATCCACGAACTGGGCCATTTTTTGGTTGCTCGTTATAATGATGTCGAAATCGAAGCTTTTGCACTGGGGATGGGACCAAAAATCTTCTCGTATCAGGGTCCTGAGACAGAATACCGACTCTGTATAATACCGCTGGGCGGGTATGTAAAACTTGCCGGGGAAGAACCCGGGGAGGCGTCTGAAAATCCGCGTTCGTTCCAAAACCGGCCCGTGAAAGCTCGGCTTGCTGTTCTGGTGGCCGGTGCTCTTTGTAATTTGCTCCTGGGTTTTTTTCTTTACGTCCCGCTTGGTTATTTTGTCGGTGAAATGGCTTTACCGGCCAGGGTGGGTTTTGTTCAACCGGAGATGCCTGCCGCGGGTAAGCTGGAAATTGGCGATAAGATACTTGAGGTTAATGATAAAAAAGTAGAAAATTTCCAGGATGTTCAAACCCGAAACAGTTTGCTCGGAGGGGTCGAAAGAGTTTTAAAAATTGAACGGGATGGTGAAGTAAAAACTGTTCGGTTGACCCCGAAAAAACTGGAGGAGAGATCCATATTTCAACCGGAATATCTTATTGGCATTTCTCCCTATCTGCCCCCTGTCATTGGAGGTCTGAAGGAAGATTCACTGCTGGCCAAAAAGGGTGTCAGCGTCGGGGATACTATTTTTTCTGTCTCCGGAAAAAAAGTTAAATCCTGGGATCAATTTAATTATTTACTGGCCGAGTTGAACGATACGGTTCCTGTGGTTTACGGCGACAGTACCAGCCAGGATACCGCTTATCTTACCGTCCCCGTCGAAGAGGAAAGTAAAAGAGATTTTTATGTCAGTCTCGGTGCCCGCCCTCCCTATGAACACAATCAATACGATTTAATAACTGTCTGGCCCTACGCTGCCGGAAAAACGGTTGAGGTAATAAAATTAATGTTTCTGGGTCTCTGGGGATTGATAAGCGGTCAGCTTTCAGTAAGTTCCATGGCCGGCCCGGTGGGAATTGTTATGATTACCGGTCGGGTGGCCAGGCTGGGTATTGTTCAGTTGCTGGGATTTACCGCATTTTTGTCCATAAATCTGGGCGTGATAAATCTTTTACCAATTCCCGTTCTGGATGGTGGGCATATACTTCTTTCACTGCCCGAATTATTCACCGGTCGTCAGCTTCCAGACGCTGTTTATGAATATGCCAACCGGCTTGGTCTGGCTCTGCTTTTAGCCATTTTTATACTGGTGACCTGGGTGGATGTATCCCGGATTGGTTTGTTTGAATATATTTTCGGATTTTTTTCCGGTTAGAATGGAGTCTCTTTCCGAAAGACGTTCCTCCCGGGTGGTTAAAGTGGGAGACGTGCCAATCGGTGGTAAAAACCCTATTGTAGTTCAATCAATGACAAATACCGCCACCACAGATATAGAAGCTACAGTGAGCCAGATAAAAAGGCTGCAGGAGAGGGATTGCGAACTTATACGGGTTGCTGTGCCTGACCGCGAATCGGCGCTCTGTCTCAACTCAATCAAAAAAGCTATTGATATTCCACTTGTGGCTGATATTCATTTTGATTACAGGCTCGGACTTCTTGCCCTCGAGCAGGGTGTAGATAAGCTGCGGATCAATCCCGGCAATATCGGCGGGCGGGAACGGACCCGGGAGATTGTGCTGGCCTGTAAAGAAGCGAATGTGCCGCTTCGTATAGGTGTAAATGCCGGCTCGCTTGGCGAAGAAATGTTAGATAGATTTGACGGGCCCACCGCGGAGGCTCTGGTTGCCAGTGCTGTCGAGTTTCTGGATTTCTTTGAGTCGCTGGGTTTTTACGATACGATTGTTTCGTTGAAGTCTTCCCTGGTTCCGGTGACCGTTAAAAGCTGCCGCCTTTTTGCCGAAAAGACCGATTATCCACTGCACCTGGGAGTTACCGAGGCGGGCTCTTATCCTCGAGGAGCTATTAAAACCGCCACCGGCCTCGGGGGATTGCTTGTCGATGGAATAGGGGATACTGTTCGGGTTTCGCTGACCGGTGATCCGAACCGTGAAATAGATGTCGCATACGCAATCTTGCAGGACAGCGGCCGCCGTTTGACCCATCCTGACATCATTACCTGCCCCACCTGTGGCCGAACAAAAATAAATCTTGAAAAGGTTGCCTCTGAAGTTGAGGAGCGTCTTGAAGGATGCAAGGCTCCTCTCAGGGTGGCCGTTATGGGTTGTGTGGTGAATGGCCCCGGGGAAGCTCGCGAGGCCGACGTGGGTATAGCCGCCGGCCAGGGTGAGGGTTTGCTTTTTGTTCGAGGCAAGGTTATAAAAAAACTGCCCGAGGAAAAACTGGTCGATGCTCTGGTGGCCGAAGTTAAAAAACTGGCCTAATAGCTTGAAAGAATATAAAATATATTTTTCGATTTAATTTGGATAATTTTAATTCCCGATTTCTTATTCAGGTGATTATATTATGAGATTATTTAACTGGATTATTCAGGCTCTCAAAAATCCGCGTGAACTTTCCACCATATTCCCCAGTTCCCGTTTTCTGGCCCGAAAGATAGCCGATCAAATGGATCTTGATCAACCGTGCTGTATAGCAGAGCTTGGTCCCGGTGATGGTGCTTTGACCGAGGAAATTGTGGAAAGATTACATCCCGATTCAAAACTTCTGCTGATCGAAATCAATGATTTTTTTAGCAAGCAGCTTAAAGAAATGTACAGTGATCATGAGAAATCATCGGCTATTAAAGTTTTGAATCGCAGTGCAGATGAACTTGATCAGATATGTGTCGAAGAAGGCATGGAAGGTCTCGATTATGTAGTTAGCGGCTTGCCTTTGAGCACCTTGCCCGACAGTCTTGCAATGTCGATTCTTCGTACGGTAAGAGATAGTTTAAAACCTACCGGTCGTTATGTTCAATTCCAGTATTCGCTTGACTACAAGGATGATATAGAATCTATTTTTGGCCCCGTCGGCCTCCACCGTGTCTGGCTCAATATATTCCCGGCCCGTGTTTACGTAGCCGACAAAGCGAATATCCCCTCGCCGGAGAAAAATAAAAAGGAATAGATCGAAGAGTCGAAACCGCCCGAGTGAAGAAGTTAAGGAGTAGATTCAAAAGCTGAGTCGTGATTGCGTGATGAGGCTATAAGTCAGGGGTCGGAGGTCAAAGGTCAAAGGTCGAGATGACAAAGTCAAGGGCGGTTACCATAGAGGTCACAGAGGGACACCAAGTAAATTCAAAACATTTTAAAGGAACCTTCAACAGTAAAGGCAACCTGTTTTAGGTTGTCATTCCGGTCAGTGATCCGCAATCCATTGGTTTTGATTTATAGTTTGAACTATGCACTTTGTTTATCGGTTTTGATTTTACCTCTGTGACCTGTGGTAAAAAAGTAGTTGATGTTGACGTTGCCCCTTGTCCCCCTGTCTCCCCTTCTCCTTGTCTGCTTCTCTATGTGGTGGAACTGGTTTTGACTGGATGTTTTGATTTTTATGTTTGTTTTTAAGGGGTTTATTTGCTAAACTCTATTGTTTGTGAACTGAATTAACTTAAATCAATCACGTTTCTGGATTTGAAGAAGGGTGTCCCGCACTCAATCGGGGAGTAGCAGTTTGATTCACAGGTAATCAAAATAACTGTGTTACAGAGCTATTCTTTATTATTCCCTGCTAAAGCCCGATTGAGTGCGGGATTGTCTTCAAGTTGAAGGAAGCGGTCGATTAACCCGTAGGAGGTTTTTATTGTGATTGAAGTACCTATGAAGAGCTTGTTGGAAACCGGTGTCCACTTTGGCCACCAACCCCGCCGATGGAATCCTAAAATGGATTCGTATATTTTCACCGAACGTAAAGGTGTCCATATTATTGATCTTCAGCAGACCATCGAACGGTTCAGACAGGTTACGGAAATGATAACTCAGCGTGTGGCCGAGGGCGAAGTTATTCTTTTCGTCGGAACCAAACGCCAGGCTTCCGATTCCCTGGAAGAGCATGCCCGACGCTGCGGTATGCCGTTTGTGAATCGCCGCTGGCTGGGTGGAACTCTGACCAATTTTAAGACTATCCGCAAAAGTGTGGATAAACTCAGAGAATTGGAAAAAATGGAAGAAGAAAATATTATGGATCGTCTTTCTAACAAGGAGGCCCGCCAGAAGGAACGCGAAAAGAATCGTCTTGAGCGTAATCTTTCCGGTGTGCGTGATATGGAAGATCTGCCTGATATGCTGTTTGTCACGGATGTTGTGGCGGAGGAAATAGCTGTTAAGGAAGCCCGTAAACTTGATATCCCGGTTATTGGTATTATTGACACCAACTGTAATCCGGAACTTATTGATTACGGTATTCCCGGCAATGACGATGCAATCCGCGCGCTTGCTCTTTACAGCAAGATTATCGCCGATGCCGTCATGGAAGGTAAGAAAATCCAGGAAAAAAGAATTGCCGAAGAACAGGCTGCCCTTCAGGCCGAGAAAGTTGCCGAACAGGAAATTGAAACAGAAGCGGAAATCATTTCTCCCGGAGAGGAACCGGAACTGGAATCCGCTGAAGATGCGATTGAAGAACCGGCTCCGGAAGAACCCGAAAAGGTTGATCCGGAAGAAGTGGATGAAGAAGAAGCCGCTGACGTGGTCGAGGAAGAAACAGCAGAGAAGGCTTAAACTGAAAAACAGGTTTTAAAGAGGAGTGTATTAGGAATGGCAATATCAGCAAGTGAAGTAAAGTCCCTGCGTGATAAAACCGGGGCTGGAATTATGGATTGTAAAGAAGCTTTGAAAGAATGTGATGGTGACACTGAAGCCGCTGCCCGCTATCTGCGGGAAAAAGGTCTTGAAGAAGCTCGTGAGAAGACCGGTCAGGCGGCAGAAGGTCTCATCGGTACCTACCTGCATATGGGTGGCTCAATTGGGGTCATGGTGGAGGTTAACTGCCAGACTGATTTTGTGGCTAAAACTGATAGTTTCAAAAAACTGGTGGATGAACTCTGCCTTCAGATTGCCGCCCAGTCCCCCAGTTATGTTTCCCAGGCGGATGTTCCTGAGGAAGTTATGCAGGAGGAGAAAGAGATCATCGCCACCCAGATGGCCGATGAACTGGAGGGTAAGCCGGACAGTATTAAGGAACAGATTCTTTCCGGTAAACTGAGCAAACAGTTTCTTGCCAGAGAAGTTTTGCTGGAGCAACCCTATATTCGAGAACCCGAAAAAACCATTCAGGAATTAGTGGAGGAAGTTATTGCCGACGTGGATGAAAATGTCCGGGTCCGGCGTTTTGATCGTTTTGAGGTTGGCGAAGGAATTGAAGTGGAAGAGGAAAACTTCGCTGAAGAAGTGGCAAAGGAAATCGGTTAGTTTTAGAACTGATCGCTGTTTTCTAATTGAAAACTTCTTTGCTACTGTGAATACTGACTCAGGCGGAGATGACCAGTTGCAGGGTTTTAGGTCTATGCTGGTTTGATTATAATCGAAATAACAGGCCAGGAATACTTTGTAGTTCTTAAAGGATGAGCCATATGAGCGACGAACTGCGGTTTAAACGTGTTGTCCTCAAATTGAGCGGTGAAGTCCTGCAGGGTGAAAAAGATTACGGCGTTTCTGCCCTGATGATAGATTCCATTGCCGGTCAGATAGCAGAAATAAGTAACCTGGGTGCCCAGGTTACTGTGGTGATCGGCGGCGGAAATATATTCCGGGGACTGCCCGCCAGCAGACTTGGTATTGACCGGGCCGATGCTGATTATATGGGAATGATGGCCACGGTAATTAACGGTCTGGCCCTCAAAGATGCCCTTGGTCGGCTGGATGCCAAACCTCGCCTGTTTAGCGCCCTTGCCATTGAAGCGATCACCGAACCGTTTACTCGTGAAAAAGCCATTGATCATCTGCTTGCCGGCGGTATAAATATTGCCGTCGCCGGTACCGGTCGTCCGTTTTTTACCACAGATACGGCTGCCGCCCTGCGCGGCCTGGAGACTAAAGCTGATGCCCTGCTGAAAGCAACAAAAGTTGATGGTGTATATGACAGTGACCCCGAAATAAATCCCGATGCTATCCGTTTTGGCCGCCTCACTCACATTGAAGCTCTTAAACGGGACCTGCGGATTATGGATCTTACTGCAACTTCCCTCTGCAGGGATAATGATCTACCGGTTGTGGTTTTTGATATCAGAAAAGAAGGTAATCTTAAACAGGTTGTTCAGGGAGCAAAGATCGGTACATTAATATCCGGAGGAAACGACAATGATTAAACAACTTTACAGTGAAACAAAAGCAAAAATGCAAAAAGCTATCGCGGTGGTTCAAAAAAACTTTAACTCCGTTCGCACCGGCCGCGCGACACCCTCTTTGTTTGAAACGGTAAAAGTTGATTATTACGGTACACCCACCCCGCTTAACCAACTGGCCAAGATTCAGATACCGGATGCCAAACAGGTTGTAATTCAACCCTATGATACCGGTTCCATCAAAGATATTGAGCGGGGGATAATGGAGTCCAATCTCGGTCTCACCCCCAATAATGATGGTGAGATTATCCGGATCCAGATCCCCGATCTGACCGAGGAGCGCCGCAAAGAACTTACTTCCGTTGTCAAAAAATATTCCGAAGAAGGTAAGATCGCTCTGAGAGGTATTCGCCGGGAGGCTCGCGATGAGGTGGACCTTCTGGAATCGGAAGGGGAAATCTCGGAAGATGATGCCCACCGCGCCCGAGAAAAAATTCAGGAATTTACCGACCGTTATGAAGAAATGATCGACGAGCTTCAGGAGAAAAAAATACAAGAGATTATGACTGTTTGAGATGTCACAGTTGCCTGCAGATTTGCAGGAAAATCTGCAAAAAATTCACAGCCGGGGTCAAATTCCCCGCCACGTGGCTATTATCATGGATGGTAATGGACGCTGGTCCCACAAACAGTCGGTTGAACTTGCTGAAGGTCACCGCGCGGGCAGCGAGCGGGCACGGGAAATAGTTGAGTTCTGTTCCCATATCGATGGTTTGAATATTTTGTCTTTGTATGCTTTCAGTACCGAAAACTGGAAGCGCCCGAAGATGGAGATTAAAACTTTATTTAAATTACTGGTCCGGTTTTTAAAGCAGGAACTTCCCACCATGCAAAAAAACAACATACGTTTAAATATTCTTGGTGAACCCGGCGAGTTTCCCTCATTTGTTCGCCGGCAACTTAATAATGTAGTTTCAAAAACTGCTGCCAACAATAAATTCATACTTAATCTTGCTTTGAACTATGGCGGCCGGGACGAGATAGTTCGCGCTATCAAAAAAGTTGGAAACGAGCTTGAGAGCGGGGAAATGGTGGCCGGAGAGTTCACTGAAGAGATGTTTTCCGGTTATCTGGATACGGCCGGCCAGCCCTCGCCTGATCTTTTGATCAGAACCAGCGGGGAACAGAGACTTTCGAATTTTATGCTCTGGCAGGTGGCCTACACGGAACTTTATTTCACGGATGTTCTCTGGCCTGATTTTGACCGTTCCTGTTTCCTGTCCGCTTTGTTTGATTACCAGGATCGCGAGCGCCGTTTTGGCGGCCGGGAATCTGAAAACTAGGAGTACTGATAATATGATATTACGCTGGCTGACCGGTATTGTGTTTGCTTTGATTGCGTTTACTGCCCTCTGGTTCGGGGGGACGGGATGGTTTGTTTTTCTGAGTCTGTGTCTGATAATTGCCGGCGTGGAATGGGCAAATTTAGCCGGCCACCCCCGGGTGTTGATTAGTGTTGTTATTTTTCTGTCACTTATTTTTATTATTACTGAAAAATTTTATGTTCTTCCGGTTCTTCTGCTTCTGCCGGCTCTCAGGATGCTTGCCAGCCAGGAACCTGATTTTTCAAAACTGATAACCTGGAGTGCGGCGGGAATGATCTGGCTTGCTTTGCCCGTGGGTCTTCTCTACAGCCTCCGCATTCAAACGGAAGGTTTTTTTCTGGTCCTGGTTCTAATTATCGCCACCATCGCCCAGGATACTATGGCCCTCTACGGGGGGATGTTGTTTGGCGGTGAACCGACTTTCTCTCCCGGGTTGAGTCCGCGCAAGACATGGGCCGGTTTTATAACCGGCCTTCTGGGAGGACTGGCTGTTTTTTTACTTGCTTCGTATTATGTGTTTTTCCCCCTCTGGATTTCACTCCTGCTGGGAGTCTGTCTGGGTGTTAGCGGTTCCTGTGGAGATTTGATGTTTTCAGGTCTGAAACGCTGTTCGCAGCTTGATGATACCGGGAAAATATTTCCCGGCCATGGGGGCCTGCTGGATCGGGTGGATGCACTGCTGATAAATACGGCTGTCTATTATACGATTCTGTCCGGGGCCGGATTAATATAATGAGCAAAAAAATAGCCATCCTGGGTTCAACCGGTTCGATTGGAACTCAAACACTCGATGTTGTACGCAGTTTTCCCCGGCAGTTTGATGTGGTTGCCCTGAGCACTCATTCTTCCCTTAAACAGGTTTCCGAGCAGGCCCGGGAGTTTAATGTTTCCACGGTGGGAGTCACCGATCCCCGTCTCCACGAAGAATGTGGAGACTGGTTGAATGGGCCGGAGGCCCTGGATGAAATAGCAGGGATGGATCTTGATATCCTGGTCCTTTCCGTGGTGGGAGCAGCGGGACTCGCGCCCTGTATTACTGCCTTAAAAGCGGGAACTACCGTTGCCCTTGCCAATAAAGAAGTTATGGTCGTGGCCGGAGAACTGATATCAAAACTTGAATCTGAAAGTGATGGCCGGCTTATACCCGTGGACAGTGAACACAGCGCTCTTTTTCAAATATTGAACGGAGAAAAAATAGAAGAAGTGTCAAAGGTTATAATCACAGCTTCCGGAGGCCCTTTTCGCAGCCGATCATTGGAAGAATTAAAGGATGTTACACCCGAGCAGGCCCTGGATCATCCTAACTGGGATATGGGGGTTAAAGTTACCATTGATTCGGCAACTATGATGAATAAAGGACTGGAGGTAATAGAAGCCTGTTACCTGTTTGGACTTGAACCCGATCAGGTAGACGCGGTTGTTCATCCCCAGTCTTCGGTCCATGGTTTTGTCTGTTTTCAGGATAATTCCCTTCTGGCCCAGTGTGCCGCTCCCGACATGCGCCTGCCGATTCAATACGCCATGTTTTATCCGAACCGTCGCCGGGCGGTAGTCGAAGCGATTGATCTCAGCCAGCCGTTTAGCTGGGATTTTGAACCTGTAGATACCAAACGATTTCCGGCTTTCGCTCTTGCCCGGAGGGCTTTACAGGCAGGTGAAACCTATCCTGCGGTTTTGAACGCTGCAAACGAAGTGGCCGTGCAGGCTTTTCTTACCGGGGATATTGGGTTCATGCAGATCTCAGAACTTGTTGAAATGGCCCTTGATAACCATTCTCCTTCGAATCCGCTTGAACTTTCCAACCTCCTTTCCGCTGACACTGACGCTCGCAACCTGGTGCGCTCCACACTCGATTAAAATATTCTTGTTTTATTCTGCAAAAAAGTAATTATACTTTACTGTGTGGCAGGCGGTTGGTGGTCCTGCGAATACTGGTATGCGGAGTGATCTGGTCATTGATATGAACTGGATGTCAAAATGGAGAACTTGGTTTTCTGTATTTCTGGTCTTAATCACCGTCGTTTCCGGGGTTACCTCTCTGGTGGTGTTTGCCCGGACCGAACCCTCCTCCCCCGATATTAAACTGAGAGTAGCCTACTATGATTATTATCCGTTGTTGTTTAAGAATAAGGCTGGTCAGGCGGCGGGGATTTTGCCTGAAGTTTTTTCCCGGATTGCCCAGAAGGAGAGTTGGTCTGTCGAATATCTGTTCTTGAGCTGGGAGGAATGTCTGAACCGTCTGGAGAGTGGCAAAATAGATGTTTTACTTGGGATAGGCCGTTCTCCGGGGAGACTCGAGAAATATAAGTATAACCAGCAGCCGTTTATTTCCGACTGGGCACAGGTATATGCTCCCCGCGATATGAATATTGAAAGCTTTAAGGATCTGGCCGGGAAAAAGATCGGGGGATTGTCGCGGGATATATTTTTTGAAGAAGGTTCGCAGTCTATAAAAGAACTCATGAGTAGATTTGATTTTCAAGCTGGATACCGTGGTTATAGTAGTTACAGGTTACTTTTTAAAGCGTTGCTGAAAGGAGAGGTTGATGCGGGAGTTTTCGGAAGGCTTACCGGAAGATATCTGAAAAATAACATGGATACTAAAGATCATATTGCTCCGTCCACCATTAGCTTTTCCCCCTATCGCATGTATGCCGCTTTTCCACCGGAAGCTAAGCTTACCCCGTATCTTGTTGAGAGGATTGACTTTCAACTTGAGCGGATGAAACGCAACCCCGAATCCTTTTTCTACCAGGTCAAGGAAAAATATATGGCCGACCTCTACGAACCCATAACCCTGGTTCCGCCCTGGTTGATCTGGGCCTTGATTGTCGGAGGTGGGGCTGTTATTTTTCTGGCCGTGGGTACTTTTATACTTCGAAAACGTGTTAAGAGTCAGACCGGCAGGCTAAAGGAAAGAAACCGGGCTCTCAATATTTTGATAGATTCAAATCAGGCGATGATGAGGGCGCCTGATGAAAAAAAACTGTTTGCTGAAGTCTGTCGGATTATTGTTGAAACCGGAGGTTATGATCTGGCCTGGATCGGGCGGGAGAATGAGGGCCTGGAAGTATGCGCCCATTGTGGCGGCGAGGACGGCTACCTGGATGAGATAACAGATTCTGATTCTAAAATAATTAATGAAAACGATCCTTCATTGCTGGTCCTTGAAACCGGGGAAAGAAAGATAATTGAAAATCTTGATAATCAACAAACAGTAAATTTTTCCCGGGAAAAAGTCCGGGAATACGGGTATCGTTGTTTGGCTATTTTCCCTTTAAAAATAAAAGATCAGGCGGTCGGTGTTGTCGCACTTTATTCAAAAAAAATGTCAGTTTTTTCAGCCTCGGAGATTGAATTGTTAAAAGAGTTTGCTGTAGATATTTCTTTTGGCTTGAAAGCACTCAGGAATCAGGAAAATCTACGTGACTCACTGGAGGAGGAAAAAACTTTGCTGCAGGAAGTTCATCACCGCGTAAAGAATAATCTTTTTACCATGATAAGTTTTCTGGAAATGCAGCTTGTTTCAGCTTCCGGTGAAGAAACCTGCCAGGTTCTGGAAGAAGCTATAACCCGTTTAAATGCAATGGCTCTTGTCCATAAAAATATTTATTCTAATAAAGAACTTTCCCGGATAGATTTCACTTCATATCTTAAGGAATTAACCACTGAGGTGATTACCACTCTCAAGGATCCGGAATTGGATATAAATATTAATTTTGATCTGGATGAGGCAAATTTTTCTCTTGATCTGATGATCCCCTGCGGGTTGGTTATAAACGAATTGCTGACCAATGCAGTCAGACATGGTTTTAAAGGTCGAAAAGAGGGGGAGATAGAATTAGTATTTAAAACTGGCGAGGAATATCATGAACTAAAAATACGTGATAATGGAGTGGGTTTGCCGGAAGGATTCAGTCTTAAAGAAGGCACCTCGCTTGGTTTAAAACTGGTGACCACCATGGTTGAAAAACAGCTTGAAGGCGAACTGAGCTATAACTCGAATGGCTACACGGAGTTTATTATCAAGTTCAAAGCACCTTCTATTGCTCGGATTTGAATTGATATTAATCTGACTTAAGATGAGCTGGGAATAAAAAAATTGTAAAGGTGGTAAAACTATGAATTCAGAAAACGAAAAGGGTAATTCAAATGAACGTCGAAAGTTTAGACGAATTTCGATCCACAAACCAGCTAAAATTGAAGTGGACGGAAAGACCTGGCAGGCGGAGTTACTTGATATTTCTTTAAAAGGAGTTTTGCTTGAAAAACCCGCGGATTTTTCCTGTGAAGAAGGAAAAACAGTAAATATTGAAATAGAACTGGGGGAGACAGAAAAAATTAAAATGAAAGCCCATACGGCTCACTGTGAAAAAAAAGAAGTCGGGCTTGACTGGGATGAAATTGATATCGACAGCCTCGATCATCTCCGCCGCATGCTCGAGCTAAACGTAGGTGACTCAAGCCTCATAGAAAGAGAATTAAGCGAACTTTTCGAAAAAAAGTAATTAAAAACCCAGTTTATAGTTCATCGTTCGTAGTTTATAGTTAAAACCAATTCAACCCCCGTTTTACCACAGAGAATGAGGCGGACAAGGGGAAGGGGAGACAGTAGGACAGCAACATCAACATCAAATTCAATATCAACTACTTTTTTACCACAGAGGTCGCAGAGGGACACAGAGGAAATTCAAAGGCATTCGAGAGGGATAAAATCCTAAACCACCAGAGTGAAGAAGTTAAGGAGTAGATTCAAAAGCTGAGTCGTGATTGCGTGATGAGGTGACTGGGGAACTTTAACGGCGAAGGCAACCTGTTTTAGGTTGTCATTCCGGGGCTTGACCCCGGAATCCATTTTTATTTTGAATTACACCTGTCAACCAACATCAACTTCAACATGGATTACCGGGTCAAGCCCGGTAATGACGGCGGGGGTAGAGTGGATTGTCGGGTCATCCAGCACTCAATCGAGGAGTTGATGAAAAAGTATAAAGTTCCCACTGGTAACTCCCTATCGAGTGCTGGACGGCAATGATGGCTTCTTTTGGTTGTCATCCCGGTCAGCGATCCGCAATCCATTGGTTTTGATTTATAGTTTGAACTATGCACTTTGTTTATCGGTTTTGATTTTACCTTTGTGACCTCTCTGTGGTGAAAAATGTTTTGATTTTGATGCATTGCCATATGCAGGAACCCAATTTATAATTTCCACCATAGATGCGCGAATAATTTTATTATGAGTGAGGTAGAGGTAGTATGGGCAGGGATAGTAATTTTGATTTTGTTTTAGTCGGAGCCGAGGTTATTGATGGCAGTGGTGCTGTTCGTTCTGCTAAAGATGTGGCGGTTAGATCCGGTGAGATCGCCGCAATGGGAAAATTACCTGAAAAATTGGATTGTCCCCGTCTTGACATGAGTGGCTGCATCCTCGCGCCCGGATTTATTGACATCCATTCCCATTCTGATTTAAGTTTGCTCGAAGACGGTCGGGGGCTCAGTAAAACTTACCAGGGTGTGACGACTGAAGTGACCGGTAACTGTTCTATGTCTCCGGCTCCCGTGACCAAAGAAAATAAAAACAGAGTCCGGGATACATTTACCTATATGGCCGCCGATGTTGACTGGGAATGGGACAGCTTTCCGGATTATCTTGAGTTTCTTTCGAACAGTGATACTGCTCCTAATGTTGTTCCTCTGGTTGGCCACGGTTCTATTAGGGCTGCGGTCATGGGATTTGAACCCCGTCCGGCCACCGAAAAAGAGATTGAGCAGATGAAAGAGCTGCTCGGCCAGTGTCTTCGGGCCGGAGCATTCGGGATGTCAACCGGACTTGTTTATTCCCCCTGCTGTTATGCCAAGACGAATGAACTTATAGAGCTGGCCGGGATTGTTTCTGAGCATGATTCTCTTTTGTCAATTCACATGAGAAATGAAGGTTATCGTTTGCTTGAAGCGGTTGATGAAACCCTGGAAATTGTTAAAAAAACCGGGGTCAGGACAGAAATATCCCATCTGAAGGCAGCCGGAGAAAAAAACTGGGGTCTTGTTCGCCCGGCGGTAAATAGAATCGATAATGCCCGCGATCAGGGGTTGGATGTAGGATTTGATGTATATCCGTATCTGGTCGGAAGCACCTATCTGAGTGCTCTGCTGCCCCGCTGGGCTCGCCGCGGCAGCCGGCAGGATCTTGTTGAGCGTCTCTCTGATAGCTCAAATCGTACCCGTCTGCGCCGGGCCATACTTGAAGGTGATGAGGACTGGCCCGGTTACAATGGACCTGGCTCTCTCACCCCGGAGGGAACCACAATAAGTTCTGTCGGCTCAGAAAAAAACCGTGGTCTGGTCGGTAAAACCCTGGCAGAGATTGCGAAGGAACGAAACTGTGATCCCTGGGAATGTTTTTTTGATCTTCTTGTCGAAGAAAAAGGAAACGTAATTGGTCTTTACGAATACATGTGCGAGGAGGATATTAGTTTTCTATATTCACATTCGGTTTCCTCGGTCGGCTCCGACGGTCTGGCTATCCCACCGGAAGGCCACTGGCTGGATTCTAAACCCCATCCCCGCTATTATGGAACTTTCCCCCGGATGCTGCGCCGGTTTGCTATAGAAGACGATCTGCTGAGCCTGGAAGAAGCTGTGCGTAAAATGACCTCGCTGCCGGCCGGGCAACTCGGTCTTGAAGATCGTGGTCTGTTGGAAAATGGGTACGCGGCCGATATTGTTGTTTTTGATCCGAACAAATTAAAAGATCGCGCCACTTATAAACAACCCCATAAACTTGCCGCCGGAGTGGAATATTTGTTTGTTAACGGACAGCCGGTGATCAGCGTCGGTGAGCAGTCAGCCGACTCTTTCCCCGGCAAAGTAATTAAGAAGTAAGTTCTTCTATTTCCCGGCCGCAGGCCAGTGTGGCTGCGGTTGCCAGCAATTTATAGGTGTCTATTCGCGCCTGGGTGATGTTTGTTCCCTCGTTTTTGTTGGCATCGTGGATGAACATCGGACACAGATCCTCGGAAGTGAATTTCATTCCCCGGGAATTTAGATTCTCCAGGTCGGATCTTTTTTTGTTGGTCCGGAGAAATCCACCGATTGGTTGGTGTTCGAGGCAGTAGATAACCGGCTCTGCTACAAGATCTTCGACCCGGTCGGCGGTTCTCACTGATTCCTGGATAATAACAGAGTTATTTGTTCCGCCCCCTTTGCGCCGGGCCATGCTGTCGCGACGACTGCGGTTGATATTTAAAAAATCCGAGCCGCTTTCAAAGGCGTAAACGCCCATTCCGTAGGTCCCCCGCGCGCTCTTCACAAAAGCGGCAACCGGTTCCTCTTCGCCGATCTCGGCCAGCTTGTTTCGGGTCCGGGTGTTTATCAGTTCTATTTTTTCTGCGATCTCCTCAAAACCATCCCTGGTTTCAAAGTTTACCCCGGAAACAAATTCAGTCTGTGGAAAAAGGTGCCAGGGATCAATTTCCAGTATTTCAGCAAGTTCGCTAATAATCTTTCTGGCCTCTGAAAAATGCTGGTATTTTCTCCTGTTCCACCAGCCGGCCAGCGGTGGCGGGGTTATTGGAGTTTGACATTCCTTTAACAAATCAGGTACTCCATCCGAAAAATCATTGTTGGAAAGAAGCAGATCGATATTTTCTCCGCCCGCGGTCAAATTACCGTTATTTTTGGACAGTTGATGCAATTTAATTTCATCTCCCCGGGCTGTGTTTAAAGTAGCCGGGTCATCTTTGAAATAGTCATTATCTGTCACCAGAAAGACACGAAAACCCGCCTGGCTGAGGAGCTTTTGCAGGGCGTGCAGGTTCTGAAAGTAGTAGCTGTTGCGGGTATGATTTTCCGAGTAGATGCCTATTACTCTCAGATTTTTGTCCTGGCGCTTGAGCAGTATCTGTTCTGCAAGCTGGGCCGCGGCCCGCAGCCCGCCGGGACAAATATTATTAAATCCTGCAGGAAAAAGATTAGCGTCAACTACCGCCGCTTTGCAACTGCTGGCCCTGACGTCGAACGAACTGTAAAAAGGCAAGGGCTGTTCACTTAATCTTTCTGAGATATAATCGTTTATTTTATCCCGTTTAGAATCTATTCGGGAAGATATTTTTTCAAACACCATTTCTTCAATCACTCCATTAAAGCAGTATTGATTCCGGTGTGACCGGTTTTATCTGTAGTTCATATATTTTCGCATAATAAATCAAAAGGAGAAACCATCCAGTCGTCACTGTCAGATCATTCTAACGGTTTCGCAATTGCCGTCCAGTACTCAATCGGGGAATTGCAGAAAAAACATAAAATTTTCACTGGTAGCTCCCGATTGAGTGCTGGATGACCCGGTAATCCACTTCACCTGCCCGTCATTACCGGGCTTGACCCGGTAATCCATTTCACCTGCCCGTCATTACCGGGCTTGACCCGGTAATCCATTTTGAATTTGAAGTTGATTCACAATTTTAATTAAAAATCAAGTTGGATTCCGGGGTCAAGCCCCGGAATGACGATCTAAAACAGACAGTTATTTCCACGTTTGACATACCAAGGATCAAATACCGTTCATAGTTGTGCGTTTATAGTTGGAAACAAAACCTTAAAGCAAACCCGATTTCTCCATAGAGATCATAGAGGGGCACAGAGTAAAAATCAGAAAAAACCGTTTTTGTATTAAGAAAAAAATCTGTTCAAGCTTCTTTATCAAGTATTCTGCCATTCTTTTGTTGGTTATTTATTTCTGTATCAGCCAGTGTATTTATAATGTAGAAGAGCCACAGGGCCCCTCCCAGCAGCAGGAAGAAATCGAAATGTGAAAAGGTCAGGCCGGCTATTAGAAGTGGAGTTTCAACCAGAAATATTGGTGTGAGAACATATACGCTTATACTTAAAAGCTGATTCCAGCTAAAAGATTTTTCGTGCCGGCTGCGCGCTATTAAACCGGCTATACTTAAGAGCAGCAGCCGTAAAATTGTCAGAGTTATTAATGACATCAGCAGGGCAAAGACAGTGGTGAACGACATAATAATGCGGAGCCGGGGCAGCCAGGTATTGAGAAACTTAGAATCTATAATAATTTTTGGGGCTGTTTCTTCTTCCGAGTAGAAATTTGTATAGATGCTTCTGAACTCTTTATTTGACCGGATGAAAAGAACTTTATTGGAAGCAACAACTAATACTTCCGGTTCTAACCGTCTACGCGGGATAGTTCCCTGCGGATCTATCAGCATCTTGTAGTCCTCGTAAATTGGTATTTTAAGCGGGACATCGGCCTTCACTTTTAGATTACCGTTTTGAAATACGATCCGGGGCAGGTTTTTCTGGAGATTATTTGCGATTTCAGAACTGGCTTTCCAGCCGGTGTAAAAAATGAAAGGGGCCTGTATTATAAACAAAAGAAGCAGGAGTTTGATCAGGTAAAAGGCGGTCTTTTTCCCGGATTCAGCAGTCACCTGTTTGTAGAACATAGGTTCAGTGCAGGCATATTTTATCCGCTTGAAAAAACCGGGTATATTTTTATTAGTCATTCGAGGACAATCCTTATCAGCGTAGTCAGAAAGTAATTTCAACAGCATAACTTTAGCTGATTATCAAAAAAAAGTCATCATTTTCCTCCCTGAAACACGGTTCATCGTTTAGAGTCCACAAGTTAAAACCAATAATAAAAATAGCAAGCCAACAACAATGGATTCTGGCTCGCACTGTTCTTACACATCCTTGTGTTTGCAGCATTAGCACATCCGTGTGCGTCAGGCCCCGGAATAACGACCCAAAACAGTTTGTCATTACCGTTGAAGGTTCCCCTTTTAAAATATTTTGAATTTACGCGGTGTCCCTATGTGACCTCTATGGTAACCGCCCTTGACTTTGTCATTTCGACCTTCGACCTTCGACCCCTGACTTATAGCCTCATCACGCAGTCACGTCCTGGCCCCCCGCTGTAGGGAGGATACAGTAACTATTATTATCTGGCCTTTTGATATACAATTAAAACTTAAAAATAGAATTCAGGAAGTGATTTTTTTGTGAAGAAAAATGATATTTTGTCTGACACTCAGGCTCAGAGTGACCCCAGAAAGGTCGAATTAAATAAAGTGGGCATCCGGGATTTAAAACTACCGTTGAAAATTGTCGACCGCCGTCAGGGCCACCAGCAGGTGGTTGCAAACCTGAATATCGGGGTGAATTTGAGTAAAGATCAGCGAGGGGCGCATCTCAGTCGTTTTGTCGAAATTGCCGAAAAATATCGCCGTTCAGAGTTTACTTTTGAATCAGTGCCTGAATTCTTAGCGGAATTAAAGCAGCGGCTTAATTCCACCAACGCCTACGCCAGTTTTAAATTCGACTATTTCATTGAGAAAACTTCTCCCGCCAGTGAAAATAGAGGTCTGATGGATTTTAACTGTGGTTTCGGGGGATTTTCCGAAGGCGGAGATACAAAAACATGGCTGGAGGCTGAAGTTCCCCTGACCACTCTGTGTCCCTGCAGTAAAGAAAACAGCGCATCCGGTGCTCACAATCAACGGGCGATAGTCCGCAGCAGAGCTGTTATAAACAAAATGCTCTGGCTTGAGGAGTTCATTGAATTAATTGAAAGTGAGGCCAGCAGTCAGCTTTATTCGCTTCTCAAACGGGAGGATGAAGCTTATGTAACAGACCAGGCCTATCAAAACCCAAAATTTGTCGAGGATATTGTTCGTGATTTAAGTCTCTCCCTGCAAAAAGAGCCGGCCATTGAAGATTTCTGGCTGGAATGTACCAGCTTTGAGTCCATCCATAATCATAATGCTTACGCTTCGGTCAGTCACGGCGAGTTCTGGAAAGATTCGGGGAAAATATATTGAGTAAACAAAGAGAAAACGAAGATCTTGTCCTTGAAGGCGGCGTGGATCTGCACTGCCATTCCACAGCTTCCGACGGAGAATTTTCACCCTCCCGGTTAATAACTCTGGCCGAAGAAGCCGGGCTTGAAGCACTGGCCCTTACAGATCATGATACGGTCGCCGGCCTGGATGAATTCATGCGGGCAGCGCAATCCTCCCCCGTGGAGGCGGTTCCCGGTCTTGAAATAAGTGCAGAAAATTCTGTCGGTCGTTTCCATATTCTTGGTTATTATCTTGACTGGCAGAAACCCCGTCTTATAAAAAAACTTCAGTATTATGAAGAAGCCCGCGCCGAGCGGGTTAGAAAAATGATTGATATTTTGGAGGATAAAATTGGTGCGGGGCTGACTTTTGAGGATGTGGCCAATCTGGCCGGGAAAAAACTTATCGGTAAACCTCATGTCGCGCAGGCAATGTTTGAGAAAGGTATTGTTTCTTCCGTCCGCCAGGCTTTCGATGAATATCTGGCCCACGGCCGGATTCTTGACCGCGTACCCAAAAAACGCATGGGGGTCAGCGAAGCAATTACTTTGCTCGAGGAGGCCGGGGGAGTTATTTCTCTCGCGCATCCGCTTTATTACGCCGAAAATTTTAAGCTCCGGCGTTTTTCGGTCCTGGGAGTGGAAGCCCTGGAAGTTTATTATTCTGATCATAACCAACAGCAGGAGGATAAGTATAAAATGATGGCCCTGTCCGATGAACTGTTAATTACCGGAGGTACCGATTTTCATGGTTCGGTTAAGCCGGAGGTCAAACTTGGTGATTTGCGGTTGAAATATGAACATCTGGAAAAATTAAAAAAGGTCAGCCGCCGCAAGGGCGGACGTTTTGATATTGTTTAAATTATTTTCTGAATTGATCGTAGTATGTCACTCCCTGGATATTCTGTCAAAAACGGTGTTTAATTGTGAGTTCTAACAGAAACATCCAGTGGGCAGCCGAGACCCCCCTTTTACGCGAAGCTCCGAATCTGGAACGTCTCGATCATATTGTCTGGCGGGGTGAAGCGAAATGGCCTGCCAGGGTTGCGCTTATAAATAAGGATATCCGGATAACCTACGGCGAGTTAGCAGATAGTGTCCGCCGGTTGGCCAGTGGTTTTTCCCGACGGGGTTTGAGCGCGGGTGACCGGGTGGTTCTACAGGCCCCTTCCTCTCCTGGCTGGATTATTTGCTACTTTTCACTTGTTGCTCTGGGTGTGGGAGTTATCCCGCTTGCCGAAGATCGCAGCGAATATGGGATCAAACGTGTGCTGCGCCTGGCCCATCCTGAATTAATAATCCTCAGCCCTGATGTGGAACAGGATATATATAAATATGACGGTGACAATCTGGAAATGTATGTTCTGGATGATCTTCGCGAATTTTTAAACCGTTATTCTTCGGAATCGCATATTGATTTTCCGGTTGAAAATTTTGATTCCGACCAGGTGTCCAGTATCTGTTTTACTTCAGGCACTACCGGAGCTGCAAAGGGTGTTTGCCTCACACATGCTAACTTCTGCGCTGACCTCAGGGCTCTTTACAGGATAGAAAAGTTTGGCCCCGAGGATCGTTTTCTGTCTGTGTTACCAAGTTTTCATACCTATGAATTCACAGGTGGCCAGATGCTGCCCCTGTTTTCGGGAGCGGCAATTGTCTACGCCAAAAGATTAACCAGTAAAACTTTGATGAAACATTTCCGGGAAGATCAAATCACAATAATGCTGGCGGTTCCTCTCGTCTATCAGAAAATTGTTGATAGAATAAAACGTAATCAAAAAAAGGCATCTTTTCTTAAACGCTGGGCCGGCCAAAGTATGCTCGGTCTGGGACGAATGGATAATAAAATAGGTGAATTTATCAGGGACAATGTGAATAGAAAACTGCTGAAAAAAATGGGATTCAAGCATCTGCGTCTTTTAATCTCCGGTGGCGCTCCGCTTAATGGGGAAATTCCCGAACAATTCCGTGCGCTTGGTCTGGAGATGCTCCAGGGTTATGGTTTGACCGAGACAAGCCCGGTAGCCACAGTTAATCTGCCCGGAACGTCGTATCCTGCTTCGGTGGGTAAGTCACTGTCCTGCTGTCGGGTGGGTATTTTTGATCCCGATGAGGACGCTGCGGGGGAAATAGTGATAGAGGGTTCTATCGTCTGCAGACGATATCTTTGTCCTGAATGTCCTCAGGAGACAGAGGATGGCCCTTTTCATACGGGAGATATTGGTTACATCAAGGATGGGTTTCTCTTCATTAGCGGGCGGTTAAAAAGTATAATAGTTACTTCTGGAGGTAAAAATATTTATCCGGAGAAACTGGAAGAGTTTTACAAAAGAAGTCCTTTTATAGAGGAAATACTCGTTGTGGGAGAACCACGCCAGGATGGAAGCGGGGAACGTGCAAAAGCTATTGTTTATCCAAATGAGGATGCCATTGCGGATGACAGAGACGTAGCCTCCCCCGGGAATGAACTGATTAACCGGGTGATCGGTGAAGAACTAAAAAAATACGGAGAAAAGCTACCTGAACATCAGAGAGTGAGAGGTTATGAACACAGGTGTGAGCCTTTTCCCCGGACGCCGACTCGAAAGATAAAACGGTACCTTTTTGAACCGAACAGCCACCCTGTTTCCAAGGAATAAAACCTGCTAACTGGTTTTTAAATTTTAAATCTGTTTGGAAGTGAATAATTTTGAAAAAAAGAAAATATCGAATAGGGCTGGAACTTACAGCTTTACATACTTCGCATCGCACCCGAGGGGCGGGACGGGTTGCTCAGGCTTATCTGGAAGGACTCAGTGCCCACCCGGATTTTGATATTCTTCCCTATTCTCGCGGAGATTTCCCCAGTGAAAAAGGGGCGAAAAAAGAGGAGTGGAGCGATCGCCTCTGGGATCGCTGGCGTCTTATCTGGGCCTACAAAAAAATGGAACTGGATTTAATTCAGATAATTGATCCCATGAAAACCCCGCCGTTTGCTGCTGTTCCTGTTGTCGGTATGGTCCACGATCTGATTCCCTATCATTACCGCGAGCGATACCAGACAGATATTCTGGAACGTTATTTATACTGGCGGATGAAAAGACAGATAAAAAATTCGGATAAGATCATTACGCCTTCCCGCAGCACGTCCGATGATCTTGTTATGAGCTTTGGGATGGATAAAAAAAATATAGAAACAATCCATCACGGAATCGACCATCAGCGGTTTTACCCACGGACATCAGAGGAAATACAAACAGTATGTGACGAGCATGATATTGATCGACCCTATTTTCTGATGGTGGCTGATTTGAGTAGTTTTGATCCCTGCAAGAATCTGGAGGAAGTTGTAGAAAACTGGGATCATCGCCTGCTCTCGGATATTCCCCTGGTCATAGCTGGCAAAAAAGGAGATTACAGTGATATTCTAAAGGCGAAATGGCAGGGTCGAGATGATCTGTTGATCTTCACTGATTATGTAAATGACGGTGAGCTGGCCTGTCTTTACAGCGGAGCCCGGCTACTTCTTTTCCCCTCCCGTTACGAAGGATTTGGATTTCCGATTCTGGAGGCTATGGCCTGCGGAACCCGTCCGGTAGTCAGAGATGTGGGATCCATTCGTGAGATAGTGGCCGCTGCCGCTTTTCGCCTCGAAGACAATGAATATGCTCAGCAGTTTCAGGAGATAATTGCTGAGGAAATAAAAGGGCCCCGGGTTGATAAACGCTGCGTTGCCCACGCTAAAAAGTTCACCTGGAAAAAATCTATCACTCAAGCAGCCCGTCTTTATAAAGAACTGATTTAAAGAACTTACGGTCAGGCCGAACCTTCCATCATCTCCAACATTGCCGTCCAGCACTCAATCGGGAACTACCAGTGAAAATTTTATGTTTTTTCTGCAATTCCCCGATTGAGTGCTGGATGACCCGGCAATCCATCCCCCTTCGTCGTCATTGCCGGGCTTGACCCGGCAATCCATTTTGAAGTTACAATAAATTCTGGGTCTGCGGTCACTACGTTGTCTTGCCCGGAATGACGCTGGAAGCTTTTGACGGTCAGTGTCGTCTGGTCCGAGAAGAATTATTTTTTGTTAATTGCTTCAGCTTCGTCGACCAGCATAACCGGTATACCGTCGCGGATTTCATATTTCAGTTCACATTTGTGACAGATCAGGCTTTCATCCTCTTCAGTGTCCTGATAGTCAAGTTCTCCTTTGCACTGGGGGCAGACCAGAATTTCAAGTAGTTCCGGGTCAACACTCATCTAAAACACTCCTTAACAAATAAATTTTTGTTCATTCTCTGAACCCGGGTTCATCCAACCCGGGAAGTTGTCTGATTTTTAAGTAGAAATCAGATTACATTAAAAAACTGAGTATTTAAAGCATATTTTCTATCGTAGCTTTCCTTTTTACCTCAAAATGTGTTTTTGAGAGGATGATTATCATCCGTTTATATGGAGTTTGAAACAGTGCTATTACAATTCTATCAGATGTGATATCATTATTGTTTCTTAGAGTCGTTCCAGTTATTTGCTCTGTTTCAGATTAGAATAAAAGACGGGAGGCAGCAAACGAGTGTTACTTGGAGAGATCGGCCGCGAACTTGAGTCCTGTGTTCCATCCTGTTATTCCGAGGACTGGGACAGTGTGGGCTGGATGATTGCTCCGCTATCGGAGGAATTAAGCGGTGTTTTGCTCTGCGTAGATCCCTCTCCCGAGGCATTTGAAATGGCTTCTGATAAGGGTTTTAATTTAATTCTGGCCCATCACCCCATGTTTTTTAATTCGCTTGATCGCTTGCGCGAGGATGTGGCTCTGGAGGAACTTGCAATCCGTGCGGTCCGCCGCAGGTGTGGAGTTTATTCCATGCATACCAATGCCGATTCCTGCTTGGGTGGATTGAACGATTTATTTGCCGCCCGGCTTGGTCTGGAAAATTGCTATCCGATTTTACCTGCTGAAGAATCTTCCGCGATTGGTCTTGGCCGGGTGGGTGAACTTGCGGTCCCTCTCTCCGGAGAGGAACTGGAAGAAAAAATACTGGAACATCCGCATATCAACCATCTGCGCTCCACGCTCTGTTTGCAGCGGGAGTTGAAAAAAGTGGCTCTGTGCACCGGCAGTGGTGGAGATTTGATAACCCGGGATGAAGTCCTGGGGGCCGATGTTTACATAAGCGGCGATATAAAACACCACCAGGTCGAAGAAGCTCGCCTGCGGGGACTGGAATTGATAATTATTGATCATTACGAGATGGAAACAGTGTTTTTTGATTTTGCCCGCAATATTTTAAAAAATAAAATAGGCTATGAAGGGCCTGTTGAACAGTTTGTCAGACGTAACCCATATAGACATAGATTCGATGAAAGTTATTCAAGCAGGGAGGAAATATAGTGAGTGTTTCAAAACAGTTAAAAGCTCTGGTACAACTGCAGAAAGTTGATAAAGAGATTGATCGATTGGAAGAGTTAAATGAAAAAATTCCTAATCAGATTGGTGAGGAAGAAAAACGACTGGCCGATCTTGAGGAGGAGTTGGAAGAGTTAAAACAGCAGCGGCTGGAACTGATGAAAAAACGGGATAGCCGGGAGGTTGACGTTAAAGGGTTTGAGGAAAAGGTTGAAGATAAGAAAGCCAAAAAATTCAGCGTGAATTCCCAGCAGGAATTCAATTCTATTAATCAGGAAATTATAAATCTCAATCAAAAAATAGAAACCGCTTCCGAAGAATATCTTGTTCTTGATGAAGAAATCGACCGGGTTCAGGATGAAATTCGCGAACAGACGGTGCTGGTTCAGGAAGCTGAGGGTGAGGTTGAAAAATTTAAAGCCGAACGGCAAAAACAGTTGGAAAAAAACGAAGAAAAACTGGAAAAGTTGCGTGAAAAACGCAAATCAGCCCGTGAAAAGGTCAAAGAAGCCGACGAAGATTTGCTTAACAAATACGACCGGGTGCGTAAAAAACGACAGCAAGCTGTTGTTCCCATTACCGAACACGCCTGCGGTGGTTGCTACAGCCGCATCCCCGCCCAGCGGATTAATGAAGTTCGGGAAATGAATAAAATCTATACCTGTGAAAGCTGTTCCCGGATTCTTTACTGGGGCGGCAAAGATGACCAGGAGTGAGATTTCCAGCCCGGAGGAACTGTTAAAACTGCTTCGAATGCCGTTCATGGTTGAGACTGTAGCTGATAACCTTGGACTTGACCCCCGCCAGGTAGATGAGCTGCTCGGCGAACTCGTCGTCGATAAATCCAGCGGGGTTAATTCTCCCCCCGAAGGTAACGGCGCGAGCGGGTATGTATTATATACCGATGGTGCTTCCCGGAATAATCCCGGCCACGCTGCCGGAGGAGCCGTTTTATACGATGATACCGGCGAAAAATTAGCTGAGGATTGCCGCTATTTTTCCCCCTCTTTAACCAATAATGCAGCCGAATACAGGGCGCTGCTCCTGGGTTTAAACCTTGTTCCCGATGATTGCCCACTGCTTACCATCTGTATGGACAGTGAGTTGATTGTGAGGCAGCTTCAGGGGAAATATTCGGTTAAAAGTGCTAACCTGCGTCCCTACTACGAACAGGTGCAGGAGCGGTTGGATGAACTGGGTGATGTCGAAATACAGTTTAAAGCAATCCCCCGGGAAAAAAATAGCGAAGCCGATGCCCTCGCCAACCGTGCTCTTGATCGCCGGCTGTAGCCGTTTTAATTTCAAGAACGAAGTTATATATTTACGACAATTGCAAATATTTTTTCAATAGAGGTACGTAAAATGCTTTATTCTGAACTTGTGGATCAACTGGCCGCCCGCTGGGAAATGAAA
>CAYTSZ010000001.1:0-38714 GCA_964440635.1 uncultured bacterium | reverse complement strand
TCTATATCCTGATTGTGAACCGCCTGCCGGAATTTTTTCGGTCCCATACCGGAAAGTATATTTGTAGCCATGCTGGGGCCAATACCTTTTTGTGGAAGTAACTGACGAAAAAAATCGCGGCTGGCCCGATGAAAAAAACCATAAATTTTCTGACGGTCTTCACGTACATACAAATGTGTATAAAATTTAGCTTCGCTCCCTGTTTCCGGGAAATCATTCCGTTCGCTTTCGACGGTAAAAAGTTCGTAAGCAACTCCCCCGTCAGTTTTTAGAATAACCCGGTCCTTCCCCTTCTCAACCAGAGTTCCTTCAATGAATGCGAACAATTCGAAAACCTCCGAATTTCAGGATAGTATTTCCTTTTTTATAGTCTGCAAATCCCGCTGAAATTCTTCTTCTCTAACCGCACATCCTGCGGCTCTACGATGTCCCCCGCCATCAAAACGGGCCAGCAGGTGACCATAATGACAGGGGCATTTATCATCGGACAAAAACATATTAAAACCAAGATTCATCCGTATTTTTTCTTCATTCAGTCGTTTTATTCTAAGCAGAGTATGTGCCTCCGGATAAATAACAAACGGTAAAAATTTATTACTACAAAGCTCACTCTCACGTTTGTTTAAATTTCTAAAATCAATTACTAAAAGCCCGTTCTCTTGCTCTAACTTTTCAGAAAGAAGTTGTTTGCTATCTTCCATCTGCCGGTTGAATTTTTGAATTTTAGTTACAAAAGCAGGATGTTCTATAACATTATCCACTTCACCGGAATCCAGCAGAGATATCATAAGCTGATTGGAGGCTACAGTGTGTTTTTGCAGGGGATCAGAGTTGATAATAAAACTAAGCAAAACGGCACCCCGGGGGGTTTCTATATCTCCGAGAGTAAAACCGGCAGAATCAACGCGGTCAGTTTCCGCAAGCAGCTCCTCAAGTCCTTCAAAACAATCCTGCCTTCCACGATTGGAATAATAATTATATATAACCCGCGCCGCACTGGGAGCATCCGGATCATAACGGCCTTCAAATTTTTCAGGACAACTGTTGCTGGCGTGATGATCAAACCATAGCCGGCAGCCGGACAAGAATGGCATGTTCACCACAATATCCTCGGCAGTTGGTGTAAAACTGCCGTTTTTAATATCCTCCAGGGGAACAAACTGCACCGCCCCCACCGGCTCCACTTTTTTCAATAAAACTGCCGAAACAATAGCATCAAGATCAGAATTCGTTACTATTTTTCGTCTGTTCAGCACAAAACAACCTCCCACAAACTAATTATCTAAAAATATAACTGCTAAAAGTGTACAGTTTCTCATCCTTTTTTTACAGGAGATTGATAGGTATGGTATAATTTTTTCCTGGTTTCGAAAAAAAATTCACAAATTCTTAACACGAATTATTAATCTATTTATTATTCCTGATTTTTTGTTATACTTTATATGTTTCAATAAATTAAATTATGAGCTGTGATTAAAAGTTAAAGATATAGTGGACAAGCAAAGCAAGCCAACCCCCTCAACTTCTTGCCGTTGAAAACAGAATTAGGCGTATTTTATATTTTGGAAGGAAGAGAATTATTTTATGAATGAAAGAGCTTTACAAGAAAAATTCGATCAACTGACCCCCACTTATCCTGACGATAAATTTACTCTTGAATACAAACCCAGCGATTACACCACCAGGATTTTAGATATAATAGCACCAATAGGAAAAGGTCAGCGCTGCCTGCTTGTTTCACCACCTAAAGCGGGGAAAACAACCATACTCAAAAAAATATCTGTTGCCATAGATAGAAATCATCCCGACGTAAACCAGATTGCTCTTCTTATTAATGAAAGGCCGGAAGAAATAACAGATTTCACGCGCAATACTCCCGCCCGGGTGGTTTCCTCTTCCTCGGATAAATCACCGAAAGAACACGTCAGCGCGGCAGCCGGGGTTTTAAAAAAAGCCCGGGCAGATCTGGTGGAGGGAAAAGATGTGCTGGTTTTGCTGGATTCAATCACCCGGCTTGCCCGGGCACACAACCTTTTTTCCAATTCAAGAGGAAAAACCCTATCCGGAGGACTTGATTCGGCCGCAATGCAACAACCGAGACGTTTTTTCGGTTCGGCTCGCAATATTGAAAACGGCGGCAGTTTAACTATTATTGGCACTGCTCTTGTGCAGACCGGTTCCCAGATGGACGAAGTTATTTTTCAGGAATTTAAAGGCACCGGTAACATGGAACTGGTACTTGACCGGCATCTTGCGGAAAGACGCTACTACCCGGCAGTTTCGGTCAGCAGGTCCGGGACCCGTAAAGAAGAAGAGTTGTTTAGCGAAAACGAAAACAGGATTATAAAAAGACTCCGGCGCTACCTGGGAGGGCTGGATGACGAACTTGCCCTGAGGTTTTTGCTGGATAATATGAAGAAATTTAAATCCAACGCAGAACTCCTGCAGGCCATTGCCACCGGCGAATTAGACCTCCAGGATCTTAACCCCAGTGTCTGAAAACTCCGGGCAGCAGTCGTAATTGCCTTTTACCGGGGCCAGGTTAGCCATATAGAATATATCCCTCTTTACCTTCCAGAACCCAATAACTAAGCCATCTCGAAGGCGTAATAACCATAGATACTATTATCCAGCAGCGATTCTATTTTTTCCTTTTCTTTATCCAGATAAAGTCGGTAGGGTTCTTCCAGTATATTTCCGGAAGGATCAGAAATCACCCTGACTACGGGGTTTAAAGGACGGTCGGATTTATTTTCAATCACCAGCGCATGATGCCCGCTGGAAAGACGAACAAAGGAGCCGGGTGGATAAATTCCCATTATCCGGACAAAAGCTTTCAGAGCTTCCGGATCAAATTTCTTTTTATCTTTGTAAATAACTTCACGAATACTCCGAGCCACTCCAAACTGTTCGCGATGATGACGCGGTTGGTTTATTGCTATATAGGTCATCGCCAGATTAACAATTCGGGCAGCGGAATTAATTTTCTTTTTTTCCAACCCCTGAGGGTAGCCACTTCCATCCCAGTGTTCGTGATGCTGAGTGACTATTTTCAGAATACGATCATCAAGCTCACGAAAACGCCGGAAACAGGTTTTGCTCTTTTTTACGTGGTCTTGAACAATTTGTCTCTCCCTTTCATTGAGAGATCCTTCTTTTTTGCGCACTGTCTGAGGGATATTTAACATTCCCACATCGTGAATCAAAGCCCCAACCCCGATATATCTTATTTCCTCTTTTTCATAATTAAGCTGGTCGGCCAGAAGCATGGAAAGCAAAGAGGTGTTAAGACTGTATTTATAGAAATAATCTTCATCCCCTATTTCCTGGCCATGAATAAGATAAAGAAGTAACAATTTATAATCCCAGATCAAACTAAAAACCGGGCGAAGGGTCTTGAAAAGTTCCTGCTGACGGGCGACGGCCCCTCTACTCAACCTATCGAGCAATTTCTCTGTTCCCTCAAGTGCCTGCTGGTAAGAGGCGCGGACAAATGTTTTATCGGTCTGTTTATAAAAGCGGGCCAGTTCGACAGCTTCATGATCAACTTTATTTTTTAGCTGCTGTTCGGGTTTTTCCGGCGGACCGGCAAGTTCATCGGGCTCAAGAAGCGGTTTTTCAGATTCACGCCGTAGTTCTTCCTGCTGTGTGCTGGTTAAAGGTTCTGATTTGACAAAAACTTCCTTGATTCGCCACTGTTTCAACCTCTCAAAATGCCGTTTTTCAAGAGGTGTGTAAGGCTCCAAAAGTTTAAAACCTTTATCACTATACAGGGGCGATTCAAAAACCATGCCCCTGTCGAGGTCATCAACGAAAAAACTATTCCGGGTGGTCACTGCTGTTCCCCCCCTTCTCTTCCTCGTTTAGCTGATAAAGAAAACTGAAAATTTCAGCCATCACTTCATAGAGTGAAACAGGAATCTGTTCATCTAGATCTAATTTATAAAGCAATTCCAGAAGATCCTTATCCTCATAAAGAGGCACATCATTCTGACGGGCCAATTCTATAATTTTTTCTGCGACTTCTCCGCTTCCCCGGGCTGTCACTCGAGGGGCATCATCTTCCTGCTCCTCGTATTCCATGGCAACTGCTTTGAGCCGGGCCATAGTTGGCGAAGAATAATCACTCTCATTTTCTTCATTTTTTTTGCTCATGCCCTGAGGTCAACCTCCCCGGGAGTCATTATCTTTTCTTTATCCTGCTCGCCATGTACAGTAAATGGATCCGGCAGGGCCGGGGGAGTTTTCTCCCGGTAATCAATATTCACTATGTATCCTATTTTATTAAAGATAACTTTTAATCTATTTTCTTGTTCTTCTATTTTATCCAGCACTTTTCTGTTTTCGGAAAAGAAAGTCAGACTTAACTTATTTTTTCGACGCTGAACATTGAATCGAAGTTTACCAAGCAAATACAAATTCAAAAAGCCCGCTGCCCACCAATCGGCTTCGGGCCATCCCTCCGGAATATCCCCCAGTTGAACAAACAAACGAAAGAAACGACACTCTCCGCTCTCATAAAGAGGAAGCGTCAGATGAAACTGGCGGTCTTTTTTCAAATTTGCCAGGGCAAGTCCCAGAAGCACGCCCAACAAGTTTTCATCTCTCTTACTGGATTTATGTTCCGAATCCAAATTCCTCAATAACCGGGCGTGCAGAGTTTTTGAAGCCCTGTTGGGCCAGCGACCTAACTGGTTCACCAGATCAATTCCCAGCGCAGAAATAAGCTCCTGCAGGTCGGGAGTTTCATTCAGTGGAGTTATCTCCCCCATCTCCACGACAGTTTCCCATGCTCCTGTGAGCTCCTCATCCGGTTGCGAAAATAAATTACCAAGGATAGGAAGCAAACCATCAGGGACAGGAAAATTATTATCGGATAAAAAATGTAATGCTTCAAAACGACCGACATTCAGTTCTCCGTGTTCATCGAGTAGCTCCGACCAGTGTTGGTTTGACTTTTCCATTAAATCGGGGTCAAGATGAATATTTTCCTCAAGAAGCCGGCGGGCAATATCAAGCAACTGATCTGAAGTTTCGAGTCCCATTCCGGACAGTATTTTTTTTAACTGTGGAGGCGACAGCTTCTTTAAAGCAGCCTGGGGAGCATATATCTTTAACTCTATAGGATGAGCGACTGATTTCACCTGGACGATCAGAGCATCACCGGGAGTGACCTTGAGTTTACTGGCGGCAACAACCTGTGTCCCCCGGATATTAAGCAGCAAACTTCCCTTTCGTTCGGGTAGAAGAGAAACTACCCGCGCCTGTAAAAACTCGCCCGGTTTAAGATTCAGTTCACCGGCAAGGTCTTTCGTCTCACGATAATAAAGCGGGGTACGATAAGAACCGGAATCTTCATGTTCCCCCAAAAGAAAAAACTACTCCCTGGTTTTCTCTTCTGATTCCTCTGTCTCTTCCGCCCCGGTTTCCTCGGTTTCTTCCTCTACTATTGCTTCCTCTTCGGGTTCAGGAGACTCCTCTACAACTTCTTCGACCGGCCCGGATTCTTCAGCTTGAGCACGAGAAGCGTTCAATTCGTCAAGATCTACACGGCGTTCCTTAATCCGGGATTTCTTGGCTGAACGACCGGCCAGGTAATTCAACTTCGAACGACGTACATGTCCTTTCCGAACAATCTTTATCTCGTCAATTATTGCTGAATAAAGAGGGAAAATACGTTCTACTCCAACACCAAAACTTATTTTCCTGACCTTAAAAGTTTCATCTATCCCAGCACCCCGGCGGCTGATACAAACGCCTTCAAAAATACGTTCGCGTCTCTGCCCACCGATATCTTCAAGCGTTATGACTCGAATAAGATCACCGGGCTGAAACTGGGGGTAATCATCACCCCGGGGCAGTTCATTTTTCAAAACTTCTTTAATTGATTCTCTCATCTTTATAACCTCCTGCAATACTTTGAATTTCCTATTGATCCTCGGTTAATTTCTCACGATATCTCTCGGTTCGCTCTCGCGCTTTGTTTAAACGCCATTCTTTTATCTTTTTATGATCTCCGGAAAGTAATACCTCCGGAACTTCCAACCCTCTGAATTTTGAGGGACGGGTATAATGAGGTGGTGCCAGCCGGTCATTCTGAAAACTGTCCGCCTGAACGGAATGGCTGCTGCCAACAACGCCCGGCACCTGACGGGCAATAGCAGAAACCATAGTAAGAGCGGGAAGATCGCCGCCAGGGGTGATGAATTGCCCTATAGACCAGACTTCATCAACAATATTTTCTCGCACCCGGGCATCAATGCCTTCATACCGTCCTGTAAGGATAATTATTTCCGAGCATTTAGACAAGCTTTTCGCCGCTTTATTATCAAATTTGTTTCCATCCGGAGCGGTCATAATAACCAGTGGATTTTCACAATACTGTTTTATATGCTCAACTCCTCTGAAATAAGGTCCGGGTTTCATCACCATTCCAAACTCCCCGCCGTAAGCCATATCATCGATTTGACCGTAATCATCGCTGGTAAACCTGCGCAAACTCCATGGTGTGATGGTAATCAAACCCTTTTCAATACCCCGGGCAACCAGGCCCTGCCTGGTAAACGGCCGGTAAAACTGGGGAAACACTGTCAAAATATGAAAATCCATTCTTATTTCACATACCAATAAATAAAGGGTTTACCATCTTCCAAACGGGATCTACTGTTTTACCGGATCAAAGACTTCCAGCCGGCCGGAAACTTTAACCTTATAAAACCACGCTCCAGATCTACTTTTTCAATCAGCTCAACAGCACCGGGAAAATCAACTGTATCCCCCCCGGTGGTTTCTATCTCGAAAACAGGGCGAGCTCCTTGATCATGAACTTCTTTCAATACACCTATTGCTTCACCTTCTTCGTTCTGAACCTCAAGTCCGGGCAATTGGAAGGCATAGTATTCGCCTTCAGGTAATTCCATGGTTTCAGAACTGTCAATAACAAGATCAGAACCACGCAGTTGTTCGGCCTCATCACGGTCGTTGACTCCCGCGGCTTTAAGCAAAAGCCGGTTTTTGTGCGGACGGGAAGATTCTACCCGCAAAGTAGTCAACTCTCCCGTATCACTTTTGACTTTAAGTTCACGCCCGGGAGCAAAACGCTCTTCCACAAAATCAGTGTGGATTTCCAGAACAAGTTCACCTTTAACTCCGTGCGGCTTAACAACACTGGCAACTACAATCTGATCTTCAGACATTACAAAAACTCCAGTTTTAATCTAAAATTAAGCTTTACTTAATCCGGCTTTCGAAAAAAGATCTTTCACTGTATCGGACGGCTGAGCGCCACACCCGAGCCAGTGTTCAACCCGCTCCTCATTAAGTTTCAGTTCTTCCTCATCGCCGGAAGCAATAGCACGGTAACTGCCCAGCGATTCAATATAACCGGCCGAAGCACCTGCTTCGCTGTTCGTAACAACAACCCGGTAATAAGGTTTCTTTTTGCGTCCCATTCTCTGCAATCTAATTCTTGTAGCCATCAAACAACACTCCTTTAAAATAAATTGATTTTAACTATCTTTCTGAGGAAACGAAAAATCTTTTTCCGCTTCCGGGTCACATACCCAGTCCACCCATTCCCCCCAGTCCCATCTGGGAAGCCATCTTCTGCAGACCTCCCTTGTTTTTATTCAACTGATCCATCATTTTTTTCATCATTTTAAACTGTTTTAAAAGCTGATTTACCATTTGTGCCGATGTCCCGCTGCCTTCAGCTATGCGCCTCCGGCGCGAACCGTTTATGATATCCGGATTTTCTTTTTCAACCGGTGTCATGGAGCGAATTATAGCCTGCATTTTATCAATTTCACCAGGATCGAAATTAGCATTCTGCATCTGATTTTTAAGCTGAAATCCCCCGGGCAGTTTTTCCAGAACACCCTCAAGCGGTCCCATTTTTTTTAACTGCTGGAACTGTTTATCAATATCCTCCATGGTCAATTTGCCTTCCAACATCCGTTCCTGCATCTTTTGCTGTTCTTCCTGGTCGGCTACCTCTTCGGCATCCTCAATGAGGGTCATTACGTCCCCCATCCCCATTATTCGGGAGGCCATCCGTTCGGGGTGAAAAAGCTGCAGGTCGGAAATCTTTTCCCCGGTTCCAATAAAAAGTATGGGCACGCCCGTTACCTCCCGGGCACTAATAGCGGCCCCACCACGGGCGTCCCCCTCCATTTTCGTTAATATTAAACCATCCAGGGAAACTGATTCCTCAAAATCACTGGCCACCCGGAGAGCCTCCTGACCCATCATACCGTCCAGAACAAGCAAAACTTTTGTTTCCGGAATAATCTTTGTATAGCGTTTCACCTGCTCAATCATCGGGGCGTCAACGGTAAGTCGACCTGCAGTATCAATTATCAGCGGATTGTAGCCGTTTTCCCGGGCCTTTCCGGCCGCTTTTTTTAATTCCTTCTCCACATTTTCAAGGTCATGAAGATGAACATCAAGCTCGTTTTCCACTGCAATCTGTTTTAACTGCTCCTGGGCGGCCGGGCGGCGGTCATCAGAAGAAAAAAGCAGCGGTTGATGCCCGTCTTTGCGGTACCAGGCGGCCAGCTTGCCGCAGGTGGTTGTTTTTCCGGTTCCCTGGAGTCCGACCAGCATAATCGGGGTGGGATTACCCTCGCCGATATCCAGCCTGATCCCGCTGCCACCAAGTATCTCTTCCAATTCATCTCTAACTATTTTTATTATCTGTTTGGCCGGAGTAAGACTTTTTAAAACATCTGCCCCGGTGGCTCTTTCTTCCACATCCTTGATAAACTTTTTTACAACCGAATAGTGAACATCGGCGGCCAGCAGGATACGGCGAAATTCTTTCAAACCCTGCTTGACGTCTTTCTCGTTTAATTTCCCGCGGCCTCGCAGTTTTTTAAACGCACCATTAAGTTTTTCAGTCAAAGAATCAAACATGAATTATTCCTCCAGTAAAACAGAAAGCAATTTTCGCATTTCCGAAACATCAACGGGATCCTGCAAATTATCTCTTAATTCAATTAATATCCGTCTGCGCTTTTCGTGACGACCGCGCAAACCAAGTAATTGTTCATACTCCCTCAGTTTCGCACAGGAACGCCCAATCTTGTCATGTATCGCCTGGCGCGAACAATCAAGCTCAGTCGCTATCTCAGCCAGACTCCAATCCTTCTGAAAATATTGCTCGATTACAAACCTTTGTTTTTCGGTTAGCAGAGGGCCGTAAAAATCAAATAACCGGTTTATTTCCAGAGTGCGTTCAAGCATAAATACCTTCCTGTCAAGCAAAACTACTTAACATTAACTAAAAAAAGTCAAAACCGCAAGATATTTTTAATGTAAATGAGTAAACAATTGGCAACTGCAAAGTCAACACCAACACCTGTTTTACCACAGAGGCCACGGAGGAACACAGAGGAATTCGAAACATTTTAAAATGATAAAATCTGATAACATCTGATCAGAACCAACTTCAACATCAAAATCAAAGGCTGTTTTAACACAGAGGGCACAGAGGGGAAAACAGGAAAACTAAAATTACGAAAAACAGCTTACCGAGTTGAGTGCTGAAGGAGTAGGCCCAGCAGCGAAATCGTGATTAAGTGATTGGGTGATTGCGTTATGGGGAAACTTCAACGGCAAAGATAACCTGTTTTGGTTGTCATTCCGGGGCCTGACCCCGGAATCCATTTTGATTTTTAATCACACCTGGTAATCAACTTCAAATTCAAAATGGATTGCCGGGTCAAGCCCGGCAATGACGGCGAGATGGTTATGGATTGCCGGGTCAAGCCCGGCAATGACGGCGAGATGGTTATGGATTGCCGGGTCAAGCCCGGCAATGACGGTAGAAGAATTTTGGAATACCGGGTATACCGGGTCATCCAGCACTCAATCGGGAACCGCCAGTGGGGACGCTGTGGCTTTTCAGTAATGCTCCGATTGAGTATTGGACGGTAATTACGCCGTGGTGATTTGAGGTTTGATTTTGACCGTCATTCCGGCCCTTGAAGCACACGGATGTGCTAATGCTGCGAACACAAGGATGTGTAAGAACAGTGCGAGCCGGAATCCAGTTTGATTTTGGCTGTTGATTTTGAGTTGATCTGTAAACTAAAACAAAAATAAAAAAGCATTGGCTCGAAGATGGACGCAGATTAAAACAGAAAAGAAGGAAAAATCATAGGGATTAAATAAAAAACAAACGATTTTTGAGTTTTATTTTTAATTATTAATTAAAAAATCTGCGTATATCTGCGTCAATCTGCGAGCTAATTGTTTTTGATTTTACTGAAATAGTTTTTCATTTCCACTTGCTCGTCCCCTCGTCTCTTCTCATTTTTCATTTGCTGATTTTACCTCGCCGGTGATCAGTTGCTGTCGTCTAAGGGTTTTTCTTTGTCGCCGTAATACGCGCGGCGGAGTTCTTCGTTGATATCGTCGGGGAGTTCGGTAGCTTCTATCTGCAGACGGATCTGATCCTGGACCTTACCGCGCAATTCGACCGCTTTTTCATAGTCTTCTGACTCCACCGCGGTAGCCAATTGTTTTTTCAGTTTTTCAACCGCTGAATTTTCCTGAACTTTCTTATCCTCTTCAAACATTTTATCGTCCATCTCGATCAATGTCTGATCCTCCGCGGATATGAGCGCGCCACTGCGCACTGCAATCGCCAGCGCGTCAGCCGGAGTGGCCTCAATCTTTTTGTGCTCCCCTTCCCTGGTTTCCAGGTGAACGAAAGAAAGGATGTTTTGTTTTGGTGAACCAAACAGGGAAACCTCAACCACTTTTGCCCCCAGTTTGTCTATAAAGGTAGTCAACAGATCATGTGTCAGGGGACGGGGGCTTCCGGCATTTTCATGCAAAGCCACAGCAATCTCCCGGGCTTCACGCGGGGAAGTTGGCACAGGTATCCAACGGTTGGTCCCGTTTTTTTCCTTCAAGAGAATAAAAAAATTCTTCTGAGAATCATCAACTGCAACACCATGGATTTCTACTGGAATCATAATTTACTCCTTATTGTCGTTTTTTGAGAGTTCATTAATGTTAACTGTAAAATCCGGAAAATTGTTCCAACAATTTTTAAAAGATAAATAAATGGATCCATTTCACATTATTCTATTTAATTGTAACCTTTATAAAAGAAAGAGCGAAATTAAATTCTACAGTGGATAGAAGTAATTAAGCGAAAACTACGTCCTACATTTTTTGATAAGGGAAAAAAACAATGAATTGCTGGAAATTAACGGTTCTGGGAGCTTCTTCAACAATTACTCCCGATGGAGACTCAAACGCTTGTTTACACCTTGGCAACGGTGAAAAATCTATATTGATTGACGCCGGCGGAAACATACCGGCACTGATGCGGGAAACAAACCTGGATTACCGAAAAATAACGGATCTGATAATTACACACAGCCATCCGGACCACACCTACGGGCTGGTATTTCTTTCCCACGCGTTTTACAATGATTTTCGTCAGATACAGGGATTCAGCCCGGCAGAAGCTATTGGACGGCTTAAAAAATCACTCGCGGCTTTTGATCTTGACTCCGAAGAACGCTATCTGGATATAGATTTCAAACCGGTTACCACTGAAAAAAAAGATACCATTACCATCAGTGATGATATCAGCATCCAGACACTGCCAGCCAGACACAGTCGCCCGGGGTTCGGGTTGAAAATATCCGGTGGTGAGCAGACCATCGTCTATTCCAGTGACACCGCCCCCTCGGCGCCCATTAGCACCGCCGCTTGTGACGCCGATATTTTAATACACGATTGTCAGAGCACAGACGCTTACCGGCGATATTTCAAAGGTTCCCATACCAGCGCACTTGAGCTGGGAAATATCGCCCGACGGGCAAATGTCAGTTGTCTGGTCCCCTTCCACTACAACACAACAGAATTACCACCGAGTTTTCATGAACTGGCCGAAGAAATTCGAGAGGTTTATAAAGGAACAATTATTGAACCCAGAAAAGGGATAGCTTTTTTTCTCTAAGAAACAGCAGCTTCCGCTTCTTTAAGTAAACTTTTGGCGGCCGCAACCGGATCTTCGGCTCCAAAAACTGCCGAGCCGGCCACAAACCAGTCCACTCCGGCTCCGGCCGCTATTTTTATTGTCTCCGCGTTTATTCCACCGTCAATCTGCACCGGACCCTGGAAGTAACTACGCAATGTGGAAATTTTTTCCAGCACGTCCGGTTGGAAAGTTTGTCCTCCAAAGCCGGGCTGGACCGACATCAACAGAACATAATCTACCTTTCGGATCTTATTCGCATAATCTGTGATTGATGTGTCCGGATTAAAAACAAGTCCCAGGCTGGCATTATAATTGCGGCAACACTCCTGAAACCAGTTTATATCCGGTTCAATTTCAGCGTGGATTGAAATCAATTTAACCCCGAGCTGAAGAAATTTTTCGAATAGCAGGCGAGGATTATCCATCATCAAATGTGCGTCCAGGTTCAAATCAGGAAATCTTTTCACAATACTTTCAACCACGGGCGGCCCGTAGGATATATTAGGGACAAAATGACCGTCCATAATATCAAGATGCATATCCTTAAACCCCGCTTTTTCCAGGGGCGAAATTGATTTCTCAAGGGATGAAAAATCTGCGGATAAAAGGGAGGGAAACAAACGCATTAAAAACACACTCCATAATATATCAACTTTTTAACTGCCGAAATTGGTATAATTCGTCATTCCAGTAAATAATAAGATTTCCGGTTCCTTTAACAGTAGTTAAAAACTCTACTTTTTCTCCGGGTTCAACACTGTTCTCAAAAATAACATCCCGGCCGCGTCTATCAACAAGTTCCACCCTGAGACGACCGGGGGAAACTTCAAGTGGCGGATTTATTCGAATGGTTGTGTATCGGACAAAATCAGGTTTTTTCTTCGATTCGTTTAGATTTACTGTAAGGGAAACCGGCTGATTCTCCCGGACCAGAACCGAAGGAGGGGGAGTTTGTTCGAGAACGACATTCGGTTTTACTTTTTGCCTGTAAACATATCTCACAGAACCTTTTTTAAGTCCGGCTTCGGATAATAATTTTTCAGCCTTCTCTAACTTTTTCCCGCCCAGCATAGGTACCACTGTCCGCTTTGGCCAGCCTCCCTTGCTAATCAACACATCAATCCGGGAACCGCTTAAAACTTTCCGACCCGGCGGGGGGGATTGGGTTATAATATGTTCCGATGGCTGTCTGTCGGAATAAACCCGGGCGATATTTCCAATAACCAGACTGCTGACGGTGGGATTTTCACCGGCAGAGGTTTCTTGTTCCAAAAGACTGCGGGCCTCAATTAAAGAACGGCCACGCAAATCGGGCGTAGAAACGTATTGTGGACCCTTACTGATAAAAAGAGTTACCGGCCGATTTTCTTTTATTTCCGTTCCGGGCCCCGGTACCTGGCTCAAGATTTTATTTTTTGGGGTATAGAGACTACTTTTCCATTCTGTTCGATAATTTAAATCTTTTGAGGATAAATCGTTTTTTACTTCCTCGAAGTTTTTACCCCTTAAATCGGGGACAACCACCGTTCCCACCGCCCGCGTAAAATAAACCCAGCTTAACATAAGGACAACAACTATTATTTCAACCACCAGCAAAGGAACTGTGATCCAGGAGGGGAACTTTTTTAAAATATCAGCCAGGTTTCTTATTTTTTGCATCTATTATCAGGCAGCCAGTTCCGATAACATTTCCCGCGCCCGACTCGACCAGTAAGATTCAGATGATGGCGAGTTTTCAAGTATATTTTTGAGAACCCCGCGAGCTTTCTCATAATCTTCATTCAGCCTGTAGACAAGGGCTTTCTGCCACTGAGATTCGACCCACAGTGGATTTTCCGGATCAAGTTCGTCCAGACGGCTAAAATGTTTAAGAGCGGGCTTGAGTTGCCCCAGTTGGTAAAAACAGTATCCGGCATGCAATTGTGAACTGTCATAAAAAAAACTTTCCGGATAGCGGCGGGTAATGGTTAAAAACTGTTGAATTGCTTCACTATACTGCCCCTCTTTAAAATAACTTTTACCCAGGAAATACACTATCTTGTCATATAATTCTGAGTCATCATAACGATTACTCAACCGTTTTAATTGTTGAATCACCGGTTCGTAATCATCCGTATTATTTGCCTGTACATACTGAACAAAAACCCGGTTGAAATATTCACCGGCCTCAGTATCAGCGGTATAATTTTGATAATAATAATAACTTCCTCCGGCAACTACAGCCACAAGCAAAAAAACAAGTGCCAGCCACTCAGGTTCGTTCTTCAATCTCCAGACTATATCGTCCCAGTCCATTTTAATTCTCCCTTTAATTCAAACTAATATTTTTAAAATTCAATCGCAAGCTGCAAATTAGCCTTATGGTCGTAGGAATCATTTGTCACCCCAACCGGAACTGATACAGTAGTCGTGAAACCCCCCCGGGGCTGGAAAACAAAACCCGGGGATATATACAATTCAGAGTAATCCGGATATCCTCCGCTGCTACCGTTAAGCTCCAGTATGGATTTAAAATTGGGCGACATCTTATAGCTGAACGCAGTATTGTATTCAAAAAGATCATCGTTGTCGGCTTCACCGTAAAACCGGTAAGCCAGATGAGCAAGCCATCTTAGATCCTGATCAATACTTTGACCCAGGCTCAAATGGAAGCGAGCATCCAGATCATCGGAACCCATAATGGTTTCCTTCTCATCACCCGTGGGTAAAATCAACTCCAGCCCACCGCTGAAATCAACTCCGGATTGTGATTCCTCAGTAAATTTAAACCGCTGGGAAACACTCATATCCCCTATCTCGTCCTGCCCGTTATTTTCCTGGAAGACAATCGGAATTTTCACTCCCACTTCAAAATTGGTCATTACTCCATAGGTAAACTGATAATCCAGCACTGCCATATCCAGATCATCGGAATCCGCACCGGAATATTTTTGATAACGATGCAAAATTTCAAGACTACCCATTTCAACAAATTCATTATCCTCAAAATTTATCGCATCCCGAAATTTAGGTGTGGCAAAAGCAGGAAATGAAATCAATATCAAAAACAAAACAACAAATGTAATCTTTATTTTACGCATACTTAGCCTCCATAAATAATTTTTCATTATTCTTTAGAATTTCCTCCGGACGAGAATATCCCGCCCCCTTCACTACTTGCAGCGCCGTCTGATGATCTATTAAATCGGAAGGTGCATGGGCGTCGGTGGAAACAATTAAATTTTCAATGTTTTTTTCGCTGGCCCGGCTAACCAGATAACCATTGGTAAGAGAATGCCCGCCACGGGCGGTAATTTCCAGGTAGATGTCATTCCGCGCAGCCAGCTCTAGTTCTTTTTCCATAATAAACCCGGGATGGGCCAGAAAATTAAGTTCCGGAGTTTCCAGCGCCGCCCGGTTAGTTCCCTCGGCCACCGGCTCCACGGGTGATTCGCCGTGAACACCTATAATTTCAGCCCCCAGGGAACGGGCACGGTCAATCAGAGCAGAAATCTGCGACGGTGGTACATGGGTAAGTTCACATCCCACCAATACTTCAATCCCCACATTTTCACGAATTTCATCAATACCGGCAAGCATTTTTTCAAGGTAAGGAGCAAGAGTAATCGAATCAACGTGATCAGTAATAGCAATACCTTCCAAGCCCAGAACTTCTGCACGGCGAATCAACTCGGCCGGACCAAGTTCACCATCAGAAAAAAAAGTGTGTGTGTGACAATCATACATTTCAGACGCCTCGCTGATTCACAGATTGTGTTTCTCATAAATACTACCATAGTTTTGAACTTTTTGCCTGGCTGAAACCCTGAGGGAATACTCCCTCAGACTCCCTGGCCGGATCAGGGTATTTCACTCACAACTTCCAACCTGCTGCTTGCAGGTGTTGTAGTGCGCCCGGGAGGATTTGAACCTCCGGCCTGCGGCTTAGGAGGCCGCTGCTCTATCCGGGCTGAGCTACGAGCGCATAGCTTATTTAGTGTACTTTCTCACCCGATATTTTAAAAGAGATAAGAATTGAAAAAGCAGGTGAGAAATCAAACCGATTTTTTAAGATCGGTTTGATTTCCCCGGTAATTCGTTAATTTCTTTTTATTTTTGCTGATAGGCTTTCATCAAAATTTCTGCTATTTCAGGACGACTGAATTCCGGAGGCAATGATTTCCCCTCGCTTAACATCTGCCTGACTTTGGTGCCGCTCAGGTAAATCTGGTCCTCGGGTCCGTGCGGACAGGTCTTCTGGGAAGCAATATTTCCGCAGACTTCACACCAGAAAGCATAATCGTAAAATAAGGGTTCAACACCCAGTTCGTGGGGTTCAAACTCGGAAAATATTTCCTGAGCTTCGTAAGTGCCATAATAATCCCCCACACCTGCATGGTCACGACCAACAATAAAGTGGGTACAGCCATAATTTTTCCGAATCAAAGCGTGCAGAATGGCTTCCCGGGGCCCGGCGTAATTCATTTTGGCGGGCATAACGGAAAGCAATACACGGTCGTCGGGAAAATAATTATCCACTATAGTCTCGTAACACTCCATCCGTACGCTGGCGGGAACATCATCACTCTTTGTCTCGCCCACCAGGGGATGAATCAGCAGACCGTCTACTGTCTCCAGGGCACATTTTACCAGGTATTCATGAGCGCGATGAATCGGGTTTCTGGTCTGAAAACCAACAACCGTCTGCCAGCCCTGCTCGTTAAAATATTTCCTGGTCTGAGCCGGCTCAAGACGGTACTGCTGGAACCGTTGCTGACCGGAATGGCGCAGAACGTCAACCGGACCGGCCAGACAAACATCGCCCATTTCCTGAGTTTTTTGGACACCCGGATGTTCTATTTCCCTGGTTCCAAATACCGCCTGGGACCGGGCGGCTTTATCAATACTGAATTTTTCTTTTAAATGAAGTACCGCCAGCATCTCGCCGTGCTCATTTTCCAGAGCAACCGGTCCCTCCTCGGGAAGTTCGGCGGCCTTTTCTTCACTGACCGAAAGAGTTATCGGGATCGGCCAGGGAGTCCCGTCCAACAGTTTCATCTCCTTGAGAACCGATTGATGATCCTCGCTGCCCATAAAACCTTCCAGCGGGCTGTAGGCGCCAATAGCAATCATTTCCAGGTCGGATTCCTGCCTGTTATCAATAGCAATAACAGGAAGCTTGTCCTTTTCATCTTCCCAGACTTCAATTTCTTTTTCGGGTAAAAATCTATTAACCAGTCTACCACCGTGGGCAACAATAGGCTCAGCATGTATACTCACAAAAAATCACTCCATACAAATAAATTTTAGTATTCCAAATTTTAAACATTATTTTTAGTCTTAAACAAAGGCTTAACTATAATTGTTATCCACCCAGATATCAAGTAAGATAACATTCTCTCCTCTGGATGCCATAGTGTCTCCTCCCACCCGTCGGGTGAGGTTGTGTCATGTCATGTTTTTGGCTTTATTCCTCGCAGACAGCCGGAAACCGGGAGAAAATAAGAAATACATCTTCAATTTCAAAACCACACAACTCAGGCTAAAGCAACTTCTCAAAAACAAGATGGGCCGCCTTGCGCCCCGAGAGCAAACAACTGTTCACATAGGGACCGTGCTCATAATCGCTTGCTGGCAGCAGAGCCTGGTATCCGGCCTGTATCCAACCTTCGCTTCGGCGTTTAGTATCTAAAACCATTTGTTTCATCTGCTGCTGATAATTATCATTTGACACCCGAGGATTAAAATCAGGAAGAGTCACCACGGCATCTTTAGCCGTGACAATAAACGGTCGATCATCAACCAGAAGATGAATCTCAACATTATCTTCCTCAACTCGCGGGGCTGATTCTATATACACTCCGGACATCATACGCCCGCCCCTGTGAAAAAACCGGTAACATAAAAAAGAAAGCAACTGCAGGCGATCCAGCCAGAGTGGTGGATTTTCCGATATCGGAAACCCAAGTTCGGCCAGCAATTCATCCGCAGGCGAGATAATTTCAACCGGACCATGCTGCCAGGTCAACCGGCCACCGGGAGTTTCCGATTCATCAATCACCAGTACACGAAAATCTTCCTCCAGAAGCTCAAGCCCGCAGCAAAAAGCTGACGGTCCCCCACCCAGGATAACAACATCAGTCTGTTTATTATCAACTAACCAGGAATGATACTGTTTAATCTGCTGCTCGCGTTCATCTGAACTCTCCGGAAATCTAAACATTACGCGACCACCTTCATCTCAATTTATCCGAACCATCAGTTTTCAGAGGAGCCGAATCTATCCGCGCTCCCCCGAGCAACAGTTCATTTTCATAAAAAACAGCCGTCTGACCGGCCGCTATGGCATAAGCTTCTTCGTTCAAGCTGACGGTCATTCTGCCATTTTTTTCCTGAATACGACAGTCCAGCGGCCGACCGTTATAACGTATCTGAACCTGACATCTTTTCCGGGGGGCAACAAGCCAGTTAATTTTCTCCACTTCAAAATATTTTTGACGGAGAAGATGCTTTTCGCCAACAATTAATTCATTTTTTTCAGGAACAACCTTCAAGACATAAAGCGGCTCACTGTGAGCAATACCCAGTCCCCGTCTCTGCCCCACGGTATAGTTTACATAACCACTGTGTTCTCCCACAACCTTCCCGTCCACATTTCTTATCTTCCCGGGCTGTGGAGTATGCTCCGTATGCTGCAAAATATACTCCCTGTATTCTCTGTCCGGGACAAAACATAGTGACTGGCTTTCCCGTTTGGAAATCGCCGGGAGGTCATTTTCTTGTGCGTAAGCGCGTATCTGGTCCTTAGTTTGATGGCCAAGCGGAAACAAGAACCGGCTGAGATTTTTCTTTTTTACCAGGGCCAGATAATAGGACTGATCTTTGGCTTCATCCACCCCCCGCATAAATTTGACTTTACTGCCGGTTCCCACGCGACGCACATAATGGCCGGTTGCCACGTAATCAGACCCCAGGCGGCGAAGCTTTTCCCAGAGGAAACCCATCTTTATATACCGATTACAGAGCGAACAGGGATTCGGGGTTCTGCCGGCCAGATAATCGGCGACAAACGGTTCAACAACAGCACGGCCAAACTGTTTCTCAACATCAATCGTATAATGCGGGATATCCAGACGATCACACAAATTACGGGCGGAATTTAGATCCTCCAGGCTACAGCAGGTTCGTTCATGCGCAGCTTCGTAAGCACCGATGCGCATCGTAAAACCAAACAGATCGAATTTTGTTTTCTGTTTTAACAGATGGGCGGCAGCCGAAGAATCCAGCCCACCGCTCATCCCAATTGCAACTACAGTCATTGGACGGTTCCTTCCTGATAGGACCGCAGCTCTTTGCTAACAGCGATTAGCTTATCGGCCAGCATATCTGTTTGCTTGCGGCTGGTGGCGGGCGAGAATGAAATCCTTATAAAATTTTCCGGTTGAAATCCCGACGGCAGAGGTATTGACTCTATACCGGCAGAATAACCGGCTACTCCGGACATACAGGCCGACCCGGTGGAAAGCGCATAGCCGGCACGATCCAACCTGATCACAAGTTCATCCCCCCGCACACCTCCAATAAAGACAGCGGTGGTGTTCGGAATTCTATCAGTATTACTACCCGTAATATATATATTCTCAAGCCCGGCAGTCAATTGTTTTTCAAACCTATCTCTGATTTTACGAAAACGGACAAATTTTCCCGTATCGAGACGGCGAATAGCTTCACCCAGACCCACTATAGCGGGCACATTCTCCGTTCCACCCCGAAACCCCTGCTCCTGGTGACCAAAAACAAGCGGACCGGGATAAAAATCGGGAGCTGTGATTAGAACGCCAATTCCCTTGGGGCCCTGGATTTTATGCCCGCTCAGACTGATACTGCCGGCTGAAAAACTTTCAAAATCCAGCTCACATTTTCCCAGGGCCTGCACCGCATCGGAATGAAAATGAACTTCTGCATCTTTACACAACTTCCCAACTTCGGGGGTCGGATAAATAACACCGGTTTCGTTATTGACGGCCATAACTGTTACAAGATCCAGCTCTTCATCGATATATTTTTCGAACCACTCCAGAGGCGGAGCACCGTTTTGATCCAGTGGAGCCAGCATCACTGTAGCCCCCTGCTTTTCAAACCAGCGCAGCGCTTTTAAAACCGAAGGGTGCTCGCCGCTGCTGGCAATTATTTTCCTGTTGGAATAAGGGGGGCGCACTGCCGAGAGAAGGGCCAGAGAGTTAGCTTCGCTGCCAGAAGCGGTAAAAACAACCTGACGGGGACTGACTCCCAGATATTCAGCCACAATTCCCCGCGCTTCTTCTACCGCGCTACGAGCTTTTTGGCCCGGTCTGTGAATAGAAGACGGATTGGCAAAATTCCTAATAAAATACGGTTTCATGGCCGCTAAAACTTCATCAGAGAGAGGAGTCGTAGCATTGTAATCACAGTAAAGATCAGTCATATTCATCACCTCTGATGACGGCGGGGAACCTTGAATAAATTTTGCTAACCGGCGGGCTGGTTAAAACAAACAGAAGAAATAAGAATCTACTGCGATTCCGACCTCCGCAAAGGCGATAATTAATTATCGCCTGCACTTTTTTTAAATTCATGCAGTTCATGTTCTAATTTTTCAATCCGTTTCTGCAGGGTTTCAATGGAATCGATAACCGGGTCCGGAAGATCAGTATGGTCCAGCGAGACACTGTGTACCCGCTCTCCTTCCCGGCGGACAACCCGACCGGGTATGCCAACCACCGTGGAATTTTCCGGCACCGGGTGGATCACTACCGAACCGGAACCTATTCTTGACCCGGCGCCGATGGTGATATCCCCCAGTATTTTAGCACCGGCACCGATGACAACGTTATCCTCTATGGTGGGATGACGCTTGCCGCGTTCTTTCCCCGTTCCACCCAGCGTCACACCCTGGTAAATAGTTACATTCTCACCAATCTCGGCAGTTTCACCAATTACAACTCCCATACCGTGATCAATAAAAAATCCGCGACCAATAGTGGCGGCAGGGTGAATTTCGATTCCCGTGAGAAAACGCGCAATATGTGAAACAAGCCGGGCCAGAAAATGTAAATTACAACTCTTATGCAGCCAGTAAGCAAAGCGGTGGAAGGCCAGCGCATGAATACCGGGATAGGTAAACCATATTTCAAAACAGGAGGTGGCTGCCGGATCCCGTTCTCTTACGGCCCTGCAATCTTCTCTAAAATGTTTGAACATAATCTTTTATCCTCTTGATTGTATTATTCTCAGAAAAAAACATAAATAATTTACTACCGTAAGCTATTACTTCCAAAAATTATTTACTCATGCTTCCTCTTCAGTCTCCACTTCGCTCTCAGCCAGTGATTTTCTGTCACGATTTTTCTTACGGCAATACAGAAGAAACTGGTTTATAGATCTCACGACATCCTGATGGAAATCATCCGAACGAATGTAAATAATATTTATCTTCCCGCTGCTGCGCATCTGATCCATCTCTTTTTTTATCCTGAAAATAGGTCCTGCCATCCGGTGAGTCAGTCGCACGGTGAGCAATATTAAAAAAATTGCCAATGTCAAAATTCCCAGGAAACTCATCACACTGAAATAACGAATATTCTCCGAGATAGTTGCATAATCCATATAAGGATGCGACTGAGCCAGGTTTTCTATCGTCTGGACACAAAACCAGACAAAACCGCCCATCATTGCAACAGTGAGAATGATCGCGGCCAGGACGAGAACCAGTATCCGTCCCTGAATACCCGGATTAATGATTTTTTTGGTTCTTCTGTTATCCATGAATATCACACTACCTTCCTGAGTTTTAGCCTCTATCCTCTATAGTTATTTTACGATATTTTCTCAAATAACCGATTAATTTTTCGGGCCCGATTAAATCAAGATGTCGTTTGTCGGCAGTAAACTTTATAGCAGCCGGTTTAAATCCGCCGGGCACCACCATATAACCCCGATTGGCAGCCGCCTCTTTTAAATTTAACTCGAATTCTCTGAGCGGCCATTCACCTATTTGATGATTCCATTTTTTAAAATCAAAAACAACCCGTTCCCGGCGCCACAATTTCGTCTTCTTGCTTGCTTCTATTCTAACTCCTTCAGTATCCGGATCACCTGTAAACCTGCCTTCTACAATATTATAGCCCAGTTTCTGAACTATATACCGGGAAATTTCCAGAAACTCAGGTCCGGGTGAACGAACATAATCTTTTAAAAGATCATCGGCGTTTAATTTTTCAATATGCCTGCTGATATGGCGGCTAACGTCCATAAATTCAGGCTGGATTCTATAAATATTTTGATACAAGCGAAGGGCCTCCTGCAAATCTCCTTCTTTTTCAAGCATCTTAGCGTGTTTGTAGCGGGTCAACAATGCAGTCTTTTCGGAGAGTTTACCCCGATTGTCCAGCCGGTAAAGATCCTTTAAGTAACCGGCTGCCCGATCCAGATTATCATTCAGGATGGCCAGATCTATTAATTCCAGAGTTGCTTCGGAATATAACTCCTGAACACCTTTTTTTCGCACCCGCTCATATATTTTTTCAGCTTCCTCAAATTCACGCCCTTCCCGGGCGGCCTGTGCCACTTCAAATGAAACGGTCAGATTTTCCGGGACCTCTTTTAAGTAGTCACTGTAATATTTTAACGCCTGGCGAATATTTCCTTTTTCACGATAACACCGAGCTAGATATAGATGGACTTCCGGAAAAGGCTCATGTTCACCCGTCACTTTCCTTAAATCTTTTAACGCTTGATCATAATCCCCCAGTTGATAATACATCTTTCCACGTTCTAAAAAAGCCGGCGCGGAAGGACCATCCAGTTCCAGATAACGATCCCAGGCCTTCACAGCCCGACGGAACTGCCCAACCCCTTCCAGGCGGCTGGCAATTCTGACTAATTCATTTTTATCTTCTATATTCTCAAGTAAACTACTATCGGTCCCTATTTTTTGCAGCAGATCTTCAGTTTCATAATACTGCAAAAATTTCTGGAAGAAAAATATTACCAGAACGGCCAGAAAAAGTACGGTTAGGAGCAGCAGTATAGCAATTAAGATGTCCATATGAGTCCACTCCCGTTTTTTTTAACAAACGATGAACATATACGTTTATAATACAGGTATCTTTGCACTGGTCAAGATTATAACGGAAATTTTGTAATTGTGCAGTGAACTAACCTGATTGGGGAGAATTTAAAACATGGAAGAAAAAAAGGAAATACTGCAAAAGTCAGAACTTTTCAGTGAATTATCAGGAAAAATGCAAACAGAGATCTCTTCCTGTTCATTTTTCGAAGATTATTCGAAGGGGGAAATTGTATTCATGGAGGGGCAGCAGGTAGACGGTCTTTACATCATGGTGGAGGGCCAGGCAAAGGGATATCGAACTTCTCCGGACGGCCGACAACAAATAGTGAGAATCATAAATCCCGGCGATATAATTGCAGAAGCTGTATTGCTGGAAGAAAAAAATTATCCGGTAACCCTGGAGATACTTAAAAAATCACGCCTGCTGTATGTACCGGCCGATGAATTCACCCGGTTGCTCAAAGAAGAACCGGAAGCCGCAATGGAATTAATTTCTGTCCTCAGCAAAAGACTGCGTTTCCTGGTCCGAGTGGTCGACGACCTCTCCCTGAAAGAGGTTTCGGCCAGAATTGCTTATTACCTGCTCGAACAGGCTAAAGAGCAGAATGAATCCGTCGTAATTCACGAAAAAATCACCCTGCCAGTAACTAAAACAGAACTTGCCGCCAGCCTGGGCACTATCCCGGAAACTTTATCCAGAACACTGAAAAAGATAGAAGAAAGAGGAGCGATAGAAAATCGGGGAAAAGATATAATAATCAAAAACCCAAAAAAACTAAAAAAAATAGCCAAAGGCAGCAAAATATAACCCACCCTGGTGCCGGTGTTAAACTTTAAACTTAACTGCCTACAAAAAGAAGAACCTTCCCACGGTTTGTAATTACAGGACTTACCCCGGTAATCCATTTCGCCTGCCCGTCATTACCGTCCAGCACTCAATAGGGAGTTACCAGTGGGAACTTTATACTTTTTCATCAACTCCCCGATTGAGTGCTGGGTGACCCGGTAATCCACTCCGCCTGCCCGTCATTGCCGGGCTTGATCCGGCAATCCAGTTTGAAGTTGACGTTGATTAACAAGTGTGGTTCAAAACCAGATGGATTCCGGCCCGGAGACCGAAATGACCAACGGGAGGTCTTCAAAAAAATTATGCGCTTAAAATTTACATAAAACAGTTGACTGAACATCTATCATATCTCAAAAAAAATTTAATATTTTCACCAAAATTGACTCAAGTCAAAGACAGGCTTCTTCTCTTCCCTTATAGTATTATCACAAGTTAAAAAATATTTTCATTTTTAACCTAAAAAAGGAAGTGAAAAAATGGTTATCAGAGAAATAATTGATATCGATGAAGATAAATGTGATGGTTGCGGTCTCTGTGTTCCTGCCTGCCCGGAGGGAGCTTTGCAGATCATTGACGGAAAGGCCCGCCTGATAAGCGATCTGTTTTGCGACGGACTGGGGGCCTGCATGGGGGAATGTCCGCAGGGAGCAATTGAGATAGAAAAACGAGAAGCTGAACCATACGATGAACGCAGGGCGATGGAAAATATAATCCCAAAAGGCGAAAACACAATAAAAGCGCACCTCAAACATCTGCTCGATCACGGTGAAGACGACCTGTATAACCAGGCCGTTGAAGTTCTTGCAAAGCAGGGTATTGAAAATCCAATAAAAAAGGAGATGACAGATAAAATGAACAAACCAGATTCTCACGCCGGCTGTCCGGGAGCCAGAATGATGGACTTTAGTTCCGAGAAACAGGATACTCGAAAGAATCCGACCGCAGGCTTTGCTCCCTCCCAGCTCGGCCAGTGGCCGGTACAACTGCATCTTGTCCCTCCGACCGCCCCCTACTTTCAACAGGCAGATGTTGTCCTGTCCGCAGACTGCGTGGCCTATTCAGTCGGTGATTTTCACAACAGTTTTTTAAAAGATAAAGCACTGGCTATAGCCTGCCCGAAACTGGACAGCCAGCAGGATGTATACTTTGAAAAATTGAAATCAATGATAGACGATGCTAAGATAAACACGCTGACCGTTATTACCATGGAGGTTCCCTGCTGCAGTGGTTTGCTGGCGATGGCCAAAAAAGCTGCTTCAGAAACCGACCGCAGCATCCCGGTTAAATCAATTCAGGTCAGTATACAGGGAGAAATACTCAGCGAAAACTGGATTAACACAGCTTAAGGAAGGTGATCAAAATGGAAGCAGAAGTCAAAGCGGCTCTACAGAAAATACGCCCCGCTCTGCAGGCCGATGGCGGTGACGTTGAACTGGTGGAAGTCACAGAAGACGGCGGCGTAAAAGTGCAACTACAGGGCGCCTGCAGTGGCTGTCCGATGTCCCAGGTAACAATGAGCCAGGGAATCGAAAGAGTTCTTAAAGAAGAAGTTCCCGCAGTTCAACGAGTGGAGGCTGTTTGAAAAACTTTATATCCACTATAACACCGGATTAATTAGAAACTAAAATAGAAAAAATTCAAACTTTTTCAGGAGGTTTTAGATTATGTTTTGTTATCAATGCGAACAGACTGCTAAACAAGAGGGCTGCACATCATTTGGAGTATGCGGAAAAGATCCCGAAACAGCAGCAGTCCAGGATGTACTTATTAATGTAGTGAAAGGACTTTCAATGTATGCCCGGAGGGCCCGGGATCTTGGAAAAACAGATCAGGAGCTGAATGTATTTACCGTTCAGGCCTTGTTTACCACAATAACCAATGTTGATTTCAACGCCGATCATATAGAAAAAGTGGTTCAAAAAGCAGTGGATTTGCGGGAAAAAGCAAAAAATATGTATATTGAAGGCTGCAAGGAAGCCGGAAAAGAACCCGAGGAACTGGGCGAACCGGCTAACTGGCAACCTCCCGAGAAATTCGAGGATCTTGTGCGCGAGGCGGAACAGATGCAAATCGACAGAAGGATGGAGGCCCTGGGAAAAAGCGAGGTCGGACTGCAGGAGCTTATTCTTTACGGACTGAAAGGAGCAGCTTCTTATACGGACCACGCCCAGATCCTTGATTACGAAGAAGAAGACATCTACGCCCGGTTTCACGAATTTCTGGATTATCTGACCACAAATCCGACGGATATTGAAGAGCTGCTGGGAAAATCTCTGGAAGTTGGTAAACTGAATCTGGAAGTAATGGCCCTGCTGGACAGTGCTCACACCGAGACCTACAACCATCCCGAACCAACCGAAGTTGAAATCGAACCCCGGGCCGGCAAAGCAATACTGGTTTCCGGTCACGATCTCAAGGATTTAAAAGAACTGCTCGAGCAAACCGAGGGAACCGGGATCAATGTCTATACTCACTCGGAGATGCTACCCGCCCACGGTTATCCCGAGCTTAACAAGTACGCCCATCTGGCAGGAAACTACGGTGGAGCCTGGCAGGATCAGCGCCGCGAGTTCGATGAATTTCCCGGTTCAATTTTGATGACCACAAACTGTATTCAAAAACCACGGGACAGCTATAAGGACCGCATTTTCACCAAAGGTCGGGTAAGCTGGCCCGGTGTGGAACATATCGAGGGCTACGACTTTTCGCCCCTGATCGAGGCCGCTCAAAAGGCAGAAGGTTTCAGCGAGGACGCCGGAGATAAATCCATCACCGTCGGCTTCGGCCACAATGCTATCGCCGGAGTTGCTGATAAAGTAGTAGAGGCGGTAGAGGGCGGCGACCTGCGTCACTTCTTTTTGATCGGCGGCTGTGACGGAGCAAAACCCGGACGTAACTACTACACCGAATTCGCCGAAGCGCTTCCCGAGGACTGCGTAATACTCACCCTCGCCTGCGGTAAATACCGTTTCAATAAACTTGATTTCGGAGATATCGGAGGAATCCCCCGGCTGCTGGATGTGGGACAGTGCAATGACTCCTACTCGGCAATCAAAACCGCCCTGCTGCTGGCGGACGCTTTCGATTGCGAGGTAAACGATTTGCCTCTGTCGCTGGTGCTCTCCTGGTTCGAGCAAAAAGCCGTTGCCATTTTGCTTTCCCTTCTACACCTGGGAATCAAGGATATCCGGCTCGGTCCAACTCCCCCGGCTTTCATCAGCCCGGAGGTTTTCGGCATTCTTCAGGATGAGTTTGATTTCAAGCTGATAGACAGCCCGGAATCAGACCTGGATACGATTTTGAACGGTTAAATTAAAACGACAGTGTGCCCGGCCCCTTTTACCGGGGGCCGGCTCTTACTGTTAACCAGTCTAAAAAATCGAGCAGCGATTTAATTTTCGGCCGGATCCAAACTCAAAAAAGGAGGCACAATTATGGATTTAAAAGAATTAAGCAGTAAAGCAGTTGATTTTGACGAGATTGTGAATTATTCGGATGGTTCGGTGGTCAGCAAAACATTAATCGACGAGGACGAGGGAACAATAACCCTGTTTGCCTTCGACAAAGGGCAATCCCTGAGCGAACATTCTGCACCATTTCATGCTTTTGTCCAGATTATTGACGGCAAAGGCACTTTCATAATCGACAAAGAACCGGTGGAAGCCCAGGCGGGGCAGTGGGTATTGATGCCCGCAGACATTCCCCACGCAGTGGAAGCAAACGAACGTTTCAAAATGGTTCTGGTAATGATCAAGAACAAAACTTGAAGCACCATTATATTTAAACTATAGTGATACTGTTTAAATATTAAAATTTTTACCGGGAGACTGATTTGCTATGGAAATAAAAAAAGACGTTCACTGGCTGGGTGTTGTTGACTGGGGTCTGCGCGAATTTCACGGACACGAGCTGTCCACTCACCGGGGTTCCACTTATAACGCTTATTTGATCAAGGATGAAAAAAATGTTCTGATCGATACCGTGTGGACACCTTTCGAAGAAGAATTCATAAGCAAACTGCGCGGTTTGATTAATCCTGAAGAACTGGATTACATCGTGGTCAACCACGCGGAAGTCGACCATGCCGGGTCGCTAAAGGAACTTGTCAGACTTGCCCCTCAGGCCCAGATTATTGCCTCCAACCGGGGTGCGGAAACCATACCCGGCCATCATCACGAAGAGTGGGATATACAGACCGTAAGTACCGGCGATACTCTGGATATCGGTAAACGCCAGCTTACCTTTGTCGAGGCTCCGATGCTTCACTGGCCCGATTCGATGTTCACCTATCTGAGCGATTCGAATATACTCTTCCCCAACGATGCCTTCGGCCAGCATTACGCCACCGGTTATCGTTTCAACGACGAAGTGGATGAAGAAGAACTTCAGGAAGAGGCGCTCAAATATTACGTGAACATCCTCAATCCTTTCAGCCCGATGGTCAGCAGGAAAATAGATGAGCTGAAAGATATGGATCTGGATATAGATATGATAGCCCCCAGCCACGGAGTAATCTGGCGCGACAATCCAATGCAGATAGTGGAAAAATACGCTGAATGGGCAGAGCAAAAGGGGGAACAGAGTGCGGTGATTCTCTACGACTCAATGTGGCAGGCAACCGCCAAAATGGCAAAAGCCATCGGCGAAGGAATGGCCGAAGCGGGGCTGGATTATAAAATAATTCCCGCCGCCACCACCGACCGTAACGACCTTCTGGTGGAAGTTTTTAAAGCAAAAACCATAGTTATCGGTTCTTCGACAATCAACAACGGCGTTCTACCGACAATAGCCCCCCTGTTTTCTGACCTGAAGGGTTTAAAATTCAAAAACAAACTGGGCGCCGCCTTCGGTTCCTACGGCTGGAGCGGTGAAGGTGTGGCTCTGATAGAGGAACACCTTCAAGACTCAGGAATAGAAAAAGCCCTTGAGGGAATAAAATGCAAATGGCAGCCTGACGAGGAAAATCTTGCAGACTGCCGGGAGTTCGGGAAAAACCTGGCTGAGAAGACAACCTGATTGTTCTAATAATTTCATATCAACAAGCTCACTGAACGCCAGTTTTACTTATTAATCTTCTTGGCCGTATAATTAATCAGCGGAACAAATATATTGGCGGCGGCAAGACCAAATATCGAGGGGTCAAACCGGGGAAGATAAATCAGCAGCTCCCGGCGGTGTAAGGCCAGAAGCTACTGATTTAGATAGACGGGTCCACTATTTAATGAGTCTCTCCAACCCCATGTGGCGGGCCGGCCTTAATTTTCTGGTAGAGTTTGTGGACGTAAATGATGTATTTGACGTAAGCATCAGCCCATTCGCGTCCGGCCTCCAGGCTCTCTTCTGTTTCCATTTTTTGCTTTGCCTGCCGGGTTTTGTTAAACCATTTTTCAACCTCCCGGGCCAACTCCTCCGATAGCAGATCAATAACCGGCTGCACGTCACCGGTCTCGCGGGCTTTTTCGGCTATCTCCAGATCCAGTGACAATTCGGAAGCGGGTTTAAGACCGGTAAAAGCCATACCTTCGGCGGCGCGATGCAGACGAACAGCTTCACTCATAAAATATTTTTCGGCCACTTCACGTCCCGGACCTCCCTCACGGTAGGCTTTAAGTGAATTCTCAAATTTTGCTTTCAGCTCCGCCTCCTGCTTTTCTCCCACCCAGATCGAGGCCGGCTTCAACTTTTCAGTTTCCAGAGCTTTCCGGGCAGCTTTGGCCACCGGACCGTTAACCCGATCACAATGGGCCTTCAAAACAACGGGCAACGAAAATAATAAACTAAAACCAATCATCATAATTACAGCTAATTTTACGATCCCACGGTTTAAATAGGACATCTAAAACCACTCCCTTAAAAATAATCAACTTCATGTTCACAACATCTAAATTAAATTCTCAATTTTATAACAGTATAAATTTTCATTTAATTATTTCAACCCCAAAGTTTCGGTGAAAAATTATTCTCGATAACGCGGTTCTTAACTCTTTAATCCTCTGATAAAAAAGTCATAAATAGGCGGCCACTGATCGCTTAATGAACACTTCTGACCGGAAAGATAGTAATCCACCACGCGTCCCTGCACGAGACCTAAGAAACAGCCGGCCATCAAATCCGAATCAAGATCAGCGCGAAACTCACCCTGCTCCATACCCTCCCGGATTATTTCCTCCAGCTCACCGGTCAAACTGCGACAGATGGTGAACATTAATTCCTTTAATTCACTGTCATTTTCCACTATCGCATGGGCCAACAGAATAATATTTACTCCTTTCACTGCATCAAGATGCTCGAAAACAGCTCTGAAAAGACTTTTTATTTTCTGTTCAGGAGTTTCCACTTCGAGATCGGAAAGTATTTTTTTGGCTATCCGACTGCGCGCGTAAAGATAAAGTGATTTTATAAATTCCTTCTTTCCTTCAAAATGTCGATATATTGCCGGTTCTGTCACCCCCAGTTCTTTTGCTATCCGGGAGAAAGTTATCGCTTTCATCCCCTCCCGATTGATTATAGCCAGCGCAGCACAGATGATTCCCTCCTGCTTTTCCGTTAAATTTTGTTCCATAATAATTACCATCCTCTTTCCTGATTAACTTGTTTTTTTATATATGTTAGTTTATACTAACAAACATATTAAATCAACTCCAGGATGTGATGAAGATGGATCACCGCTCGCGCGGTTGCTTATACTGGTTTTTAACCATTAGCGTAATTGCAGTTCTGCTCGGACTGGCCGCTCTGCGCATACATATAATAAGCTCGCCGCCGGAAGCTCCCTCCGAAGCGGTAGCTGTCTACGGAGTGAAAGTCAAAAGTGACACCGTGGTCGCCGGGCCGGATTATATAGCAACAGTCGAACCACAGGTGCGCACCTCAATTTCCAGCCGGGTGCAGGCACGAATTGAAAAAATTTTTGTCGACGAAGGAGACAGAGTAGAAAAAGACACTCTTCTGGCTCAACTGGATGACCGAGAATTACAAAAAGGCAACCAGGTGGCCCAAGCTAAAGAACAGGCAGTTCGGAAAGAACTTTCCAGCCTTAAAACTCAGGCGCAGGCAGCGCGGGCGGATAAAAATTATGCAAAAAATTAGCTGCAGCGCTATCGAACTCTTTTCCAGAAAGGGCTGGCGGCCCGCAGTCAGTTCGAAAAAATAGAGACCCGCTACAAACGGGCCAGAGAAAACTTGAACGGGCTGGAAGCCCAGATTGAACGGTTAAAAAGCGAAATAGAAGCAGCCAGATCAGAAAAAGAACGAACCCAACTGGTCAGTGAATACGCAAAAATAAAAGCTCCCCTTCCCGGAATAATTGATTATGTTCACGCGGAAGAGGGCGAACTTGCCAGCCCCTCCAGACCACTGTTCACCATCACCTCCAGGGGGCAATACAAACTCGTGTTTTACTTCCCCCAGGAGGATACGGTGAAAGTAAAAGAAACAAATCCGGTTATTCTTAATTTCAGTTCCACCGACCGAAGGTATGCAACTATCAGTCAGGTTTTCCCCGCCCTTTCCGAGCAGGCAATGGGCAGAGCCGAAATAAAACTTAATCAACTGCCGGAAGAAATAAAAACCGGCCACAATCTACTGGTCCGTGTAATGAGCCAAAAAGCCAGCAACGTATCAACAATACCGGAATCGGCAATCATAAGAACCGGCGGACAGGCTTATGTCTACATTATCGAGAATAATATTCTTCGCCGGCAAAAAATTAAACCGACTATTTCAGACGGCCATTTAACTGCCGTAAGTGAAGGACTGAAACCCGGTCAGGTACTGGCCGACGGCGCTTTTCTGGAACTGCAGAGACATTTTGACGGACAACCGGCTATCATTTACAACAAAGAAGATCTTCCGTGAAACTCATAGACGGTTCCTTGAAAAACCCCTACCTTGTTCTCATTGTTTGCGCGGCCGTCAGTCTGGCCGGCCTCTATGCATTCTTTTTTATGCCCACCGACCTCTTCCCCGACACCGTCCCTCAGCAGGTGGTGGTCATAACTTCCTGGCCGGGCGCTTCCCGCCAGGAAGTCGAAAACAATATCACCCGGCTGATGGAACCGGAACTCAAAGCCGCACGACGGCTAAAAGAAATCTCTTCTATAACCCGCGATGAAATATCCTCAATCAGCCTGGAGTTTTTCTACGACAGGAGCAGTGAAGCGGCGGCAACCGAGATTACCAACCTCATCGAACGGATCCGCGGGCGACTGCCAGAGGGCGCTCGGGCTCCGCAGATTCATCGTTTGACCAATGTGACCAGCCCGGTAATGACTATCGGGCTCTCTCCCAAAGAAAATTCCATTAAAAAACTGCGGGATATAAAACTGCTTGCCTCCAATGATATTCGAAATATTCTTCTCAATGTGGAAGGCGTAAACGAAGTCGAAGTTTTCGGTGGATTTGAACCCCAGGTAAGAATAGCCGTCAACCGCCGCAGTCTGGAGAGCTATAATATTTCCCTTTCCGGGGTGCTTACGGCTCTGCAGTCGGAAAATGTCAGTCTTCCCGGCGGTTATATCACAACAACCAGCCAGGAATACATAGTAAAATCCGAGCGGGTTTTCCGAAATATAAACGATGTAAAAAATACAACAATTGGCCGGCAGAATTCCGGGCTGATCAGACTTAAAGACGTGGCCAAAATAAAATACGGTCACGATGAAAATAGATCTTTCTACAGGGGAAACGGCCGGCGGGCGATTGCCCTTAATATCCTGCGCAGCAAGGAAAGCGCGGCCGTGGATACGATAAATAACGCGAAGACAGAGTTAAAAAAACTACAGCAACAGTTCAAGGATATAAAGTTTGAAATAACAACCGATCAGTCTCCAATAATTAACGTAAATATTCGCGGAATGAACTGGTCGTTGATAAGCGCCATAATCATGACCTGTCTGGTTGTTTTTTTGTTCCTCGCCAACTGGCGGTCGGCACTGGTAATGGCGGTAGCTATTCCGCTTTCTTTTCTGGCCTCATTTGCTTTATTAAATTTCACTCCCTGGACTTTGAACATGGTTACTCTCTCCGGACTCATCATCTCCACCGGAATGGTCGTGGATGCTGCCGTTATTGTGGTTGAAAATATTATGCGTCATTACGAACACGAAGATATAACACTGAACGAAGCAGTGCGAACCGGTTCCGGCGAAGTGGCCCTTGATATTTTTGCCGGAATGATGACCACCGTGATTGTCCTTATCCCCATCATGTTTGTGGGGGGCTATCCGCAGCGCGTACTTCGACCCCTGTCGGTAGTTATTAGCTCCACACTTTTTGCTTCCTGGTTGGCCGCAGCTGCTGTTATTCCCCTGGTTTTGAAAAACTGGCTAAAACCCAAAAAAACACGCAACAAACTGGAAAAAATTGTAGAAGATAGTTACGAGAAAATAGATACCCCGCTGCAAAATTATTATCTGTCCATGTTAAAATCAGGATTGCGTCATAAGAAAAAAGTTCTTTTCCTTCTTCTACTGCTGACCGCCATTATAACGTTGGTAACAGTTTCTTTTGTCGGGCGGGAACTGATGCCACCGATGGATACCGGCATCCTTCACATATCATTTGAAACCGCACCTTCTGCTTCAATTGAGAAGGTTAACTCTATAGCCCGTCGAATGGAAAACTCTATAGCCCGGGATCCCAACGTAGAAGAAATTTCCACCGTCGACGGCAGCGAAGCGGGTCAGATAAGTTTCGGGCGCGGCGGACAGACCAGCCAGCAGGTCATACTGGAAATAACCCTCATCCCCCGCAATAAAAGAAACAAAGACATCTGGCAGTATGTATCGGAATGGAGACAAGAATTTTCAAAATATCCAGAACTCATAAAACTTGAAGTAAAAGAATACGGGGCCACTCCCGTGGCCACCACTCAAGCCCCACTGCACCTCACTCTCAGCTCCGAAAACGACCGGCTGCTGCTTGATTTTGCCCGGGATATTAAAAATGAAATAAAAGACGTAAGAGGGCTTTTTGATGTACAACAAAACTGGGATCTCATAAAAACCGAACATAACTTCGTCCCCCGGGACTGGAAAACACGAATATACGGGATTAACTCGGCAAAAGTAGCTGAGCTAATTAACCTCAGTGTCAGCGGGGCAAAAAGTGGCAACTTGAGGCTGGAAAGTTACCTGGATATACCGGTTCATCTTTACTACGATTATCTAAATCACCTCAAGCAGCCCTCCGATTTACTATCAGTTCCGGTTAATACTCCGAAAGGTATAATTCCCCTGCGATCGCTGGTTTCTTATGAAAAATCAAGAACCAAAACACTTTCGTCGAGACGTAATCTGAAAAACACAATCGAAGTATCGGCGGTAAACCAGGGGCGGCGACTGTCCCACGTCAATAGCGAAATGGAACAAATAGTCAACAACCTGAAAGATAAAATTCCCTTCAAAATAAAAACAGAAACAACAGGTACCATGGCCGATATGGCCGACACTTTCAGCCGGGTTGGTCTTGCCCTGATGATAGGTCTTGTCTTTCTTTATCTTTTTCTGGTCATTGTTTTTAAAAGCTGGCTGCATCCACTGGTGATTTTATCCATTATCCCATTTTCCCTGATTGGTGCTTTTCTGGCCCTTCTTATTTTCAACAAACCGATGTGTATGCCGGCCATGATGGGACTAATTTTGATGAATGGCACAGTTGTCAATGACGCCATTCTGATGCTCACCTTCATCCTTGAGGACCGCAAGAAAGGAGCTTCAATCAACGAAGCAACCAGCAATGCTGTTCGCCTGCGGATGCGCCCGATTCTAATGACAACCGTCTCAACAGTGATTGGTTTTACTCCCCTGATTTTCGAATGGGCAGTCGGACTGGAAAGAATGAGCCCGCTGGGCATAGTGGCCGCCGGCGGGTTAATAGTGGGAACTTTCCTGACCCTGGTCGTCGTTCCTCTTGTCTACTCTCTACTGGAAGAGATTACCGTCTCTGACACAACCTGATATTCTCTCTATATTTACGTGAATGAAGTTTCTACTCAGGGAAAATGGTAAACAACTTATATTACTCAAGAAGGTCTTTTTTGACTCTTGGAAATAATACAATAGGATTTAAAAATCAAAAAAATTTTTAGAGGAAACTCCGGGCCGTGGATGATATATAATTTCAGGTCAGACCCGGTGAAATATTCGGGTTTCCGGGACCCAACGAACCCGGAATAAAGTAGTTCAGACCAGGCTGAACTACTTTTGTTATTGCAATTTGATTTATTGACGCCTCGGGGCTGCGTAAGGCGGGGAAAATTTAGATGGTTCATCCTAAGCTGAACTAGTTTTGGTTTTTAATTATTTTTTAGGGCTTTTAACCACTATTAGTTTTTACCCCGGGGCGGGGTACTACATCTACTACTCCAGCAAGTAAAGAGAGGGGGGATATTTCTCCCGGAAGGAAAGATGTTGCTAAATCCATCTGAATTTGTGTTCCCATTTTTATAAAAAATGATTCACTCATCAGTTTTCCTCTTGCACCCGATTTATCCTGTTAAACACACTTGAAATCACAGTGAAAATAATTATACTATTCAATTGAATGCTTGATAAGTAAGTTTTTTTATTTATTTTAAGGAGGAACAAACATGAGTGAAGATATGACCTGCAGCAGTGATTTTAAATGGACCGGGGGCAAAGATGGAATAATAGATTTCTCAGGTAAAATGCAACTGCCCGTCAGCGTACCGCCGGTATTTGGCGGCGACAAGGAAAAAGTAAACCCGGAGGAACTCCTATCAGCTTCTCTCAATGCCTGCACCAGTATTACCCTGCTGGGAACTTTGAAACGAACCGGTGCGCCGATGGAAGACGTTCAATCTTTTACGGCTAATACAACGGGCAGATATGGGAAGGGCAAAAGCGGGTTGGAATTTAAGGAATTTGTAATAAACGCTCGCTTCACCGTGAAACCGGGTGGCGTTGCAGACACGCTGCGCAAAAAAGTTGAATCAACAGAAGTTCACTGCCTGGTTGAAAAACATCTACAGATACCGGTGACGCTTAATAGTGAAGTTGTAGTAGCAGACGGCGCGGAATAATGAAAAACAACGAACTCGAACAACTCTATTTCGAACAGATTTCCCGGATTTCCAAAGCGCTTTCCAGCCCCAGCCGGCTAAAACTGCTGGAGGCTCTTTCTTATCGTCCCCATTCTGTTGATGAGCTGGCCGAACAGACGGGGCTTAGCACCGCAAATACTTCCCAGCATCTGCAAAAATTAAAAGAAGTCCGGCTGGTTGAAACAGAAAAGAAAGGCACGCAGGTTTACTACAGTCTATCCTCCCCCGATGTATCCCGATTTTACCGGGAACTGCAAAAAGTCGGAGAACAACATCTGTTTGAAATAAAATCTATTATTGACCAGTTCCATCATAATGCAGAAACACTGGAAAAGGTTGATATGGAGACGCTCGCTCAAAAAGCTAAAAACGGCGAAGTCATCGTCCTTGATGTCCGGCCTGAAAAAGAATACCAGAAAGAATCCCTGCCAGGCGCCGTTTCAATTCCGCTCGAAGAATTGGAAAACCAGCTCGATAAACTCCCACGCAATAAAGAAATATTTGCCTACTGCCAGGGGTCCTACTGTATTCTCTCTGACAAAGCAGTACAAAAACTGCGCAAAAAAGGTTACAAAGCGCACAGCTTAAACGAAGGAATTGAGGAGTGGAAAAACAGAGGGATAAAATTAGCCCCCTGAGTGCGGCTACAATCAGCTTCGAATCCCAACCATAAAACATGCCAATTTTCCCTCTTTTTCCCGTGAAAACGCAAAAAAGTGCCAGGGAGGAACAGAAGAGGGAGAGAAAAATGCTAACTCAAATTCATAAGCCGCATATTGTTCGGATGTTAACACAATTTTCGGGGGTAATTAAAAAATTTTTGACTAAAATCTAAAACTGGAACTTATCACCAAAAAATGTCGATCCCATACTTAGTAAGATGGGAATCCTTAGTTACAATCGGAATATTTTCAACTTGAGATTGTCCAACCAGTAGGCGGTCAAAAGGGTCTCCGTGATACTCCGGTAACTTCGCCTGCATATCTGCATGTTCTATGGTTATCGGTAATACACTAATTTCAAGGCCTGCGATACCCCGGCGCATCCACTTTTTAAACGGCATTGAAAGAGTCAATTTGCCAAGACCAACTTTTATTGCAATTTCCCAGATAGTTCCCGAACTAATAAACAACTCATTACTCTTATCTTTTAATAATTCGCGCGCCTGCGCACCTAAATTATCCGGGCTATCCAGTGCCCATATCAATGTATGGGAATCAAGCAGCAATTTCATTTCTTGCCGCGACCAGCAGATTTTTGAGACATATATTCTCCAAACTCTGTCAGCGGCTCATCAAAATCAGATGACATTTGTTTAACCGTACCCCGCAGTAAACCAAGTTCGCGTTCTTTACTTTTATCTGTCTCCGGAAAATCCTGCTTTTTCTTTTTTAGCAAAAATTCTACAAAATCTTCGGTTTCCTTTTTAAGCTCTGGAGGCAAACTACGTATTTTTTCTTCCAGTGTCATAATAAACTGCCTTTCTGTAGCATTTTTTCAACCAGTCTCCAGTTCTTACCAACCACTGATAATAGTTTACTACAAGACGGGCATTTTATCAAAAATGACCTATTATTAAGTTAAAAACCCGGCCTGTGGCATACGGCAGAAAACAGCTGACTATAGCCACAAACCAACCATGACCAGCCGAGTTAATTCAATTCACGCGGTAAAAACACTTAACACTTCCCTGCTTTACTGGAGCATTTCTTTCAGCTTATCCACGGTTGGGATATCTCCCGCCACTTTAACTTCACCATCCACGGCCAGGACCGGGGTCATCATCACGCCGTAGTTTGCTATCTCCATAGTATCGGTAACCTTCTCCAGCTCATAATCCACTCCCAACTGCTGAGCCGCGTTTTCAGCCCGCTCGGCCAGTTTTTCACACTTTGAACATCCGCCACCGAGTATCTGAATTTTCATTTTAAAAACCTCCAGTTAAATTTAATATGAAACTTATATGAAAAACATTCCAAATAAATAACCAACCACTGTGGATAATACAACTACCAGACAGAAAAAAACCGCCGTTTTCTTTATGCCCAGCACACTGTTTATCACGAGCAGATTGGGCAAAGACACCGCCGGGCCGGCCAGCAACAGAGCGAGCGCCGGACCGCTGGCCATACCACTGGCCAGCAGGCCCTGAAGGATGGGAACTTCGGTCAGGGTGGCAAAATACATGAAAGCTCCGGCAACAGCAGCCAGAAAATTGGAGGTGATTGTATTACTGCCAACCAGACCTGCCACCCAGCCTTCCGGAATCAAACCACCCTCCTGGCCGGGGACGCCAAAAAACAGACCTGCAATTAGGACCCCGATCAACAGCAGGGGTAAAATCTGCAGGGCAAACCCCCAGGATTCATCCGCCCAGTCGGCAAGTTTATCGCCACTGGTTTCGGTCATCCAGATAAGAATTAAAACTCCGATCCCGAAAACAAGCTGCGGATAAGCGGGAAATATAGCTCCAACTATACCGAGCAAAAACACAGCAACGACCAGTTTCCACACCTCGAGGCCAAACCAGCCAACCAGTGCAACTCCAATCCCAAACGCAAAAGCGGCAGTCAAATACCATTTATAACTGTAAATGAGATACCAGAACCCCGTTGAGGTTTGCGGAGCTCCCCAGGTGGCTGAAACCAGCAGCCCAACCATCAAAGCAAAATAGATGACAGTCTGCCACAGCGGTCTTGATTCACTGTCCGTC